>CAZYAX010000001.1:0-20765 GCA_964646195.1 uncultured Faecalibacterium sp.
GGCACGGCTCGCTCGGCAATCTGCATACCAGATTTATTCAGAGCTTCCCTAAATGCCCGCGCCTGACCTCCGCCGGGTGGTGCCTGTGCCCCGTACCATACCGGCACATAGGCGGCACAGCGCCCGCGCCCCGGCGCGCAGCTCCGGCATTTCTTCCCAACCGCACCGCAAGGGTGGGCATCCGCCCGCCCTTCCGGCCTTTTTCAAAAAACGATCCGTCAAGGGGGAACCTTGGGCCAGACACGGCGCGTTCTGGCGCGCGGCGGCCCCCGTGCAAGATCCCACCCCACCGGCCTCTGCCCGGCCGCAGCCTGCGGCGGCCAGAGTGCCCATGAAAGGAGCGACTTCCTTTATGCAAACACTCCGCAACAACCTTTCCGGCCGGCACGGCAACCACATCCTGCCCTTTTTGTGGGTCCACGGCGAGGACGCCGAGACCATGCGCCGGGAGATCCGCCGCATCCATGCCAGCGGCATCGGCGCGCTGTGCGTCGAGGCCCGGCCCCACTGCGATTTCAACGGCCCCAAATGGTTCGAGGATCTGGGCGTAATTTTGGACGAGTGCAAAGCGCTGGGTATGCAGATGTGGCTGCTGGACGACAGCCACTTCCCCACCGGCTTTGCAAACGGCGAGGTCAAAAAGAACCACCCCGCCCTGTGCAAAAAGTATCTGTGCTGCAAAACGCTGGATTTCGCCGGCCCGGTGGAGGGCGGCGGCGCGCTGCTCAAGTACGCCCTGCGCGCGCCGGACGACGTGATCCTGGGCGTGACCGTGAGCCGCAAGACCGCCTTTGAAACCATCGACCCCGCCACCACCTTCGACGTGACCGGCACCCTGCATACGGTCAGCGACTACTACACCGGTAAGCCCAACACCGACCCGCTGGGCCACATCCTGCCCGGCGTGCAGCCGCCCGCGCCGGTGGTCTCCTTCGACCTGCCGGAGGGCGCCTGGAGCGTGAACGTGCTCACCGTGAGCTACAAGGGCGGCGAAACGCAGACCGAAGGCTACCTGAACCCCCTCCTGCCCGAGGCCACCGATATTTTGCTGGACACCGTCTACCGGCCGGTGTACGAGCACTTTAAGGACGAATTCGGCAAGACCTTCCAGGGCTTTTTCTCGGATGAGCCGCGCTTTGGCAACATCCACGGCTCGGAAAATGCCTCCATCGGCCGTAACAGCGCCATGAACCTGCCCTGGCGGGACGATATGCCTGCCCTGCTGGCTGCCCACTGCCGTAAGTTAGGCGGGCTGCTGGCGGACATGACCGAGCAAGCGCTGCTGCCCCTGCTGCCGTTGCTGTTCCTCGACGGTGCGGGCAGCGGCAGCGCGCTGGCCCATGCGCTGCGCTTTGCCTACATGGACCTGGCCAGCACGCTGTACAGCGAAAACTTTGACGGCCGCATCGCGGCATGGTGTCACGCGCACGGCTGCCGCCGCATCGGCCACTGCATCGAGGACAACGAGGCCGCCTCCCGGCTGGGCTACGGCGCCGGGCATCTGTTCCGCGCCATGGCCCACGCGGACATGGCCGGCATCGACGTGGTGATCCACCAGCTCACCCCCGGTATGGACGAAGGGATGTTCAAGGGCATGCACGCCCCCGGCTGGGACGGCGAGTTCTTCACCTACCTGCTGGGCAAATTCGGCGGCAGTTTGGCCCACCTTGATCCCAAAAAACAGGGCCAATGCATGTGCGAGCTGTTCGGGGCCTACGGCTGGGCCGAGGGCAACCGGCTGGCCAAGTGGCTGGCGGACTATATGCTGGTGCGCGGCGTGAATGTGCTGGTGCCCCACGCCTTTGACTGCGCGCCCTTCCCCGACGGGGACTGCCCGCCCCATTTCTACGCCGAGGGCCACAACCCCCAGTACCCCGAATTTCGCCTGCTGATGGACTACTGCAACCGGCTGTGCAGCCTGCTCACCGGCGGCACCGCCTGCCCCAGCGCGGCGCTGTACTTCAACGCCGAGGGCGAGTGGAGCGGCGAATATATGCCCACCCAAAAGCCTGCGGCCGCTCTGGCGCGCGCGCTCATCGACTACGATCTGATCTCCGCCGATTTCCTGGCACAGGCCGAGGCGAAGGACTGCAAATTGTGTGTCAACGGCATGGCGCTGAACGCGCTGGTGCTGCCCTGGGCCGAGGCCTTGCCCGCCGCGCTTCTGGCAGACGTGCTGCGACTGGCCGAGGGCGGCGTGCCGGTCTGGTTTGTGGACGGCCTGCCCATCCGCTGTACCGAGGGCGGCAGCCCCGCCGCACTAAAGGCGCTGGCCGCGCTGCCCGGCGTACACACCGTGCCTCTGGGCCGCCTTGCCGGGGCGCTGCGCGCGGCCGGCCTGGCCGAGCTGGCCTGCACCGGCGCGCAGCCTTCCCTGCGGTACTACCACTACCGCCAGCCGGACGGCGACATCTACTTCTTCACCAACGAGAGCCCTGCGGCGCGGGTGCAGACCACCGTCACCGGCGCAGCGGCCGGCGCGGCCTATATTTACGATCCGTTTGCCAACACTGTGACCGAAGCGCCGGACGCCTTTGCGCTGGACCTGCCGCCCTACGGCAGCAGGCTGGTGCTGGTGCCCCATGCGCCCCTGGCCGACGCGCTGCCCGCTGCGTCCGCCTTTGCGGCCAAAGAGTGCCTGCCGCTGGCGGCCTGCACGGTGGCCCTGGCTCCGATGGAAACGCTGGACGGCGGCAAAGCGGCTGCCTTCGGCGGGGAAATGCCGCTGGAGCGGCCCCAATATGTGAGCAGCCTGCCCGGCTGCGAGTGCTTTACCGGGCGCATCCGGTACCGCTTTGCGGTGCAGCTCACCGCGGCGCAGGCCGCCACTCCCGCCCGGCTGGTTTTGCAGGGCGTGCGGGAGGGCGCGCACGTCTGGGCCAACGGCGTTGACTGCGGTGTGCGCATCTGCGGCGACTACTGCTTCGCGCTGCGCGGTCTTGCGCCCGGCGAAAACACGCTGGAGGTGGAGCTGAACACCACCCTGGGCCGCGCAATGAACGACTTCCTCACCCAATTTTTGCCCATCGAGCCCACCGGCCTGTCCGGCGCGGCGCTGGAGCTGGGCGAAACATCCCTGTAACGCCCAAGAACGCAAAAGGCGGCTGCTCTCTCGCCGGGAGCAGCCGCCTTTTTATAGAAGGAGAACGATACTATCTTACAGACAATCCGCGTCTTACAGCTCCCCCGCTTCAATCGCCCTCTACTCCAGCGCCTGCCACAGCGGGGTCGCCTCGCCGCGCAGCAGCACGGCCATATCCGCCAGCAGCGCGCCGTCTGGCAAAGCCGCCAGGCCGGGCAGGTCCGCGCCGTACAAAAGGCTGTTTTGCCAGCCCTCGCCTCCGCTCTCGGAAAATACGCCGTAGGCGGCCTCGAGGCCGGCGGGATCCTCGACGAACCAGATTGCGCTGCGGTCCTGGGAGAGGTCGGCGTTGATGCGCACCGCACCGGCGGTCTGGGCGTCGGCCTGCAACGCATCCGGCGCGGCGCTCCAGGTGTAGTTGTTCACTTCGACCACCACCCGGCCGTCGCCGTTGCGGTCGGTGCTGCAGGCGGCCAGCGCCTCCTGCAAGGCCGTGAGGGTGCCGTCCGGCACAGCCTGTGCCGTGACGATGGCTACCGACTCGTCCGGGTCTACCGTCGTGAGCAGGGTGTGGCCCACATACACGACACCTGCCACCACCAGCGCCCCAGCCGCCACCATGCCCCAGTGGTAGTACCACCAGTTGGCGGCACGGCGCTTTTTCTGCTGGGCGGCGGTCAGCGGGCGGCCGTCCTGCGCGTCGAACGGAGTGCGGCGCGCGGCGCGCGGGATGGCATACTGCCGCTCCAGCATAGGATACACCAGCAACCCGGCCCACAGCGCCGGCAGCCAGAAGCCCGCCAGCACGCACCAGAAAATGCTCGCCGGGAAGAGCGCCGCGATGGCGGCGAAATCCGCCAGCACCACCAGCGCTGCGCCCAGGCAGCGTACCGGGCCGCGCAGCAGCACTTGCAGCATCCCGCCGCCCACACCGCCGGCCTCCAGCGGCAGCACCGCCCACAGCAGGCAGCCTGCCAAGGCCAGCACCAGCGCGTCCACGCCAAACAGCGCCAGCACCGGCAGCGCAGGGAAGGCGCCCTCCCCCGCGGCCAGCGACAAAAACTCCACAAAGAACAGCGCCAGCGCGGTCAGCTCCGCCGTGAGCACACCAAAGCCCAGCGTGCGTTTTGCGTCCTTTTTCAGCGCCGCCCAGGCCACAGGCAGCCAGGGGGCGGGGTCGTCCCGCAGGCTGCGCAGCACGCAGCTGCTCAGCAGCCGCAGCGCCGGGCCCAGCAAAAGCCCGGCCAGCGCGCCACACACCAACGTGAGCCAGAGCTGCTGCAGTACCACCCCCAGCAAAAGCAGCATGGCCGCAGGCAGGCCCAGCGCGCAGCACAGCAGGTTACAGCCCAGCAGTGTACCCAAGTCCCGGCCCACGATCTCCGCAAAGCGGGCAAAGCCCCTTTTGCGCGGGGCGTCCGGCTCTATGCCGTGGCCCGGGCGGCCGTACACCGCGTCAAACCAGCCCAACGTCCGCCTCGCAGCCGTAGGCTTCGATCTGGGTCAGTGCCGGGAAGGGGGACGGCCCCTCGGCCTGGATCAGCTCTTTGAGCACCAGCGAGCGCACCCGCTTTTGCTCTGCCAGCGGGAAGCGCTGCGGCCGGGCCGTGCGCACCAGCGGCAGCTGTACGCGGGAGCCATCCGAAAATTCCACTGTGGCCTGCGTCCAGTAGTTGTCGTGGGGGAAGTCCGCGCGCAGGGTGAGACGAAGCTCATCCAGCAGCACCTCGCGGCCAAAATCCAGCGTGAGGGCGGCGTTCGGGTCGCGGTTGATGCCCCAGCTCTGGTAGGGGTATTCACCGTGGCAGCTGTTGTCAAACATGCCGTCGATGGCGTTGCGGGCCGCAAACACCGCCTCGCCCCGGGTCTCCACGTTGGCGCTGGCGTGGGGGTAAAAGCCGGTATCGCCGTGGGCGTCGTAGGGGTTAAAGGCCAAATTGCGCCGCGCCGCGGTCTCCTCCGGCGTGGCCAGCCGGGCACGGATGACATGCCGTCTGCCGGTAAAGCTCTTGGGCGAATAGGTGACCGCCTGCTCGCCGAAGGGGATGCGGAAGTTGATCTCCCGCTTGGCCACATACACCAGCGCGGGCGGCATCGTATCCTCAAACTGCACCACGCAGCAGCCCGGCGCGCTGATCTCCAGCGACACGCAATCGCCGGGGCGGTATTCCTCCGTATACACCAGCGAGACAGCCTCGTCGGCCGGGCAGGCCGCCAGGGCATGGCCCGCCTCATCCAGGATCTTGAGCTTCAGTGTTTTGTTTTGCATAGAAAAAACCTCTCTTTCAATTCAATGGGCCGGGCCCATCTTCGTTCCGATCTCGTTTTCATTCCAGTGTAATGGCAAGCCTGTGCACAAAGCGCACCGTCAGGCGGTAGAGCGTTTCGGGCCATGCCGTGCGCAGCCGCGGGTCAGTCACCGGCACCGCCTGCACCTGCGGCGTACCTGCCGCGCCCTCCAGCGACAGACGGGCCAGCCCACCCAGCTGCACGGAATCCGCGCCCACAGGCCGCGGTTCCTCGCAGCTCATCAGGGTGAGCTCCACGGCGCCGGGCCAGTCGGTCTCGTCGGCCAGATGCAGTGCGCCTCCCTCCAGCCAGAAGCGCCGGCGGTAGCTATGCAGGCCTTCGATGGGCGGGTACGCGCCTGCGATGTCCCCTTCGATACCGTTGTCCAGGAGGCGGACGTCCCGCGCGGCGTACTGTGCGCCGGGCAGCTGCTGCACGCCGTCAAAGGTGGGCAGGTTGTGCCAGGCGCTCTGCATCGTCCAGATCTCATACCGCTGCGGGCTGAAGGTCTTTTGGGTGTAGCTCTCCACTCCGATGTCGATCAGGCAGGGGCGGCCGTTTTTGTACACGGTCACGCTGCCGGTATCGTTGTGATTGTGGCTGTCCCCGTTGCCGCCCAGCTTGATGGCGGCGGCCAGCGCGCCGCTGCGCGCCAGATACAGCCCCACGCTGGGGTACCACACCGGCTGCGCGGGTTTGGGGGGCGCGGCCTGCTGCTCCCAGCGCAGCAGCTCCTTCTCGTGGAAGGCGTTCAGCAGCCGGTACCACAGATTGATGCCGCCCACGCCGTCCTGCTGGAGCAGATGCTCCGGGTCCGGGTCGGCGCGGTACTGCGCGGCGGCCAGCGCCATCAGCGCCGGGCTGCCCACGGCCCTGCCGAACAGGAACTCCCGCACGCCGCAGCTGCCCGCCAGCGGGCTGCAATCGCCAAAATTAAAATAGTAGTCCCCCTCCACATGTACGTTGAGGATATACTCGGCGACGTTGCGCAGCTTGGGCTGGGCAAAGATACCGCCGAACGCCTCCGGGGCCGCCCGCTCCAGCAGGCTGGCCGCGCCCCAGAGCGTGAGCCCCGCGTGGCGGTAATACTGCGCGCCCTCGCTGCAGCAGCCGTCCGGGCCGTAGTCCTTTAAAAAGCAATCCAGGCTGTAGGCTGCCTGCTGCACGGCGGCGCGCTGCACCTCCGGGGCCGCAGGCAGCGCGAACACGGCCAGCAGCACGTTCTGGGTACACCAGCTCGTCCAGTTGCACATGGACTCCCCGCCGTTGCCCATCCACCAGAAGTGCTCGTTGCGGTAAGGCTCCAGCACACGCCGCTCCACCTCATAGCGGATGCGGCCCGTCAGCCCCGGCGCAAGGGCGTCCAGCTCCGGGCCCAGCAGCGCCGCCGTCACCGTCAGCAGCGCACCGGTCTCGGCGGCAAACAGATCCACCACGGGCCGCTCCGCCAGCGGCAGGGGCAGCTGGGGCGTATCGCGGATGTAATTGTTGTGGGCCGGCAGCTGCCAGGCGCTCTCCTCGCACACGGCCCACACCGTATCCGCCAGCGCGGGCAAAAATGCGCCGCAATACTCCACGGCCTCGGCGGCAGCCAGGCTGGCCAGACGGCGGCGGCGGGCAAAATAGGCGCCGTCCCACCCGGCGCGGCGGCCGGTGCGGCCAAATTCCATCCAGAGCGAGAGCGGCAGCGGCGGCAAGGGCTCCGCCAGCGCGCGCCGCCCCTCGGCGGCGAACCGGCAGCGCACCGTTTCGGGCAGCGCCTGCCACACTGCGCGCCGGGACGCCGGCGGGCATACCTCCACCGGGTGCAGCGCCGGGGGCACAAGGCCCAGCCGTTCGGTAAACATACGAAAAAAATCCCCTCTTTTCCGGTCAGAGCATCCGCTGGTAGTCCCGCGGGCTCTGGCCCGTGACCTTTTTAAATACCTTACTGAAATAGAACGCGCTGTCGAAGCCGAGCTTCTCCGCGATCTCGTAAATTTTCAGATTGCCCTGCTCCAGCATCTCCTTGGCGGCGGCGATACGCATCTCGGTCACATACTCCACAAAGCCGCTGGAGGCGTATTTAGCAAAGAGCTGGCTGATGTAGTTGGGCGAAAAGTTGAACACCGCCGCCACATCGTTGAGCGACAGCCGCTCGGACAGATGCTCCCGAATATACTGCTGGATGCGCGCCACGATCTGGGCCTTGTTCTCTGTGGCGTCGTTCTCCGCACCGTGGTGGGAGAACAGCACCGGCTCCTGCGCGCACAGCATGGGGCGGAAGGCCTCCAGCTCCCGGCAGCGGCGGGGCAGCGCCAGCAAATGGGCCGTTGGCTCCGCCACGGCCCAATACAACGTGACCGTGAAATAATTGTAGATGATCCGGGAGGTGTGCTCCAGCAGCGGTTTCAAAACTGCCTCGGGGTCCTGCGCGGCGGCCTCGTCCAGGCACAGCAGCACGTTCAGCCGCTTGACGTCCATCTCCGTAACAAAGCAGGGCAGGTGGTTTTCCAGCGTGGTCTCGATGAGCCGCGCCGTGGAAAAGCTGAGCCGGATGATCTGCTCCGGGGTGAGATCCTCGCTTTTGGGCACCAGATCGCAGCTGGCCACCACATACCGCTCCCCCTCGTGGAAGGAAAGCCCCAGCGCCTGAATGCGCTCGTCCAGCTCGTCCTCGTCCTTGATGAGCCCGGTATACAGCCGCACCAAAAAGCGGTCCCGGTAGCTCAAAAAGCCCGCCTGCACCTCGGGCTGCACCTTTTCGCGGTAGGCCTGCTCCCGCGCCACCTTTGCCGCAGCGCGCTGCAAGGCGGCGGTGAGGTTTTCGGGCGTGAGCTCCAGCTTGATGAGGTAGTCCACTGCGCCCGCGCCCATGGCGCTGCGCACAAACTCAAACTCCTCGTAGCTCGTCAGCATGATAAAGGCGGGCAGCGGGGCCCGCTCGTGGCAGCGGCGCGCCAGTTCCAGTCCGTCCATGCGCGGCATCTTGACGTCCGCGATCACGATATCGGGCGCGTTCTTCTCGATCATCTCCAGCGCCATCTGGCCGTTGCGCGCCGTGCCGCAGATCTCATACCCCAGGGCCTTCCAGTCCAGCAGGCTCTGCAAGCCGATGAGCACCAGCGGCTCGTCATCTGCCAGAAGCACCCGCATCACATCCTGCGTCATGGTTCCTCCTCTTGCTGTGTAAAGGGCAGCCGGATGCGCACCGTGGTGCCCTTATCCGGCTCGGACGAAAGCTCCAGGCCGTACGCCGGCCCAAAGGAATACTGGATGCGCCGGTGTACGTTCCACAGACCCACATGGCGGTATTTCGCCTCCGCATCCTCGCCGGTCGGCTCGAGCAGGGCCCGGGCCAGCGTTTCCTCCGTCATGCCCACGCCGTCGTCGGTCATGGTGATGACCACATCGCCGCCCTCCGTGCGGATATCCAGCAGGATGCTGCCCACGCCGCCCTTGGGCTCCAGCCCGTGGAAGATGGCGTTTTCGGCCAGCGGCTGGAGGGTGAACCGCGGGATGCGGCACTCCCGGCAGATGCGCTCGCTCTCGATGTAGTTCACATCCGCATAGATGTCCCCGCCGTAGCGGTACTGCTGGATGGTAAAGTAATCGTTGAGCAGCGCCAGCTCCTCCTGCAAGGAGATCAGCTTTTCGTTGCCCTTGGATACGCTCTTGAGCAGGCGGGAGAGGGCCGTTACCATCTCCGCGATGCCCGGCGCGTGCTGGATGGTGGCCATCCAGCGCACACTGTTGAGCGTATTATAAATAAAGTGCGGGTTGACCTGGTTTTGCAGCATCCGGTATTCCAGATCCTGCTTTTGTTTCTGGTCCGCCAGGCGGCGCTCCATCAGGCCGCTGATGTTGACCGAGAGCTGGTTGATGCCGCGGCCTACGTCGCCCAGCTCGTCCTGCCATTCGATGGACGGGTCGTTGCTGAAATCGCCCTCGCCGATGGCCCGGATGCGCCCTTGCAGCTGGGCCACCGGAACCGAGACCCGATGGTTGAGCCACAGCAGCAGCAGTACGCCGGTGAGCAGCATCAGCACCACGCTGGCCCCGATGAGGGTGAGGTAGGCCATGCGCTGCTCGTTGAGGGCGCTGTCCGGCAAAAACTGCGCCAGCAGCATCCCCTCCTCCGCCAGCGGCACGATCACCAAAAGGCCGCGGCGGCCCTCCTGCACGGTGCGCAGCACCTGCGTCCCTGCGCCGGTGGTGGCCGCATCCCGGTAGGGCGTGCCCTCCAAAAGGCCGCTCTCCACCTCGGTGAGGCCGCTGCGGTCAATCTCCCACAGTCCGCCGTCCATCCCCCAGTACAGCCGGCTGCCCTCGGCCAGAGAGTAGCCCGCCAATGGCGAAGTGAGCACCGAGGAGGATACCTCGATGTACGCCGTGCCGATGTGACCGTGGCTGGTACCATATACAATGGGCCGGCTGCGAACCAGCAGCTGGGTATAAGCCGGGGCGAGGGGATCCCGCTCGATGAGATGCCAGGGCGTGCTTTCGGCCTCTCCCATGCCGCAGAACACCTGCACGCTGGAGGAGGTAAGCGCTGCCGAGGTGCCGGTGGCGCTGCCGAAGCCCAGATACCGGCCGTCCTCATTGGTCACCAAAAAGCGCACGATGCTCTGCTGGCTGGGGCTGGACCGGTACTCGCTCTGCGCGTTGTCATAGGCCCGGATCAGCAGCGCGCCCTGGATATCCGGGGCCGTCAGGTAGCGGCGCACGCTGCTGTCGGTGCAGCCCCAGGCCAGCAGCAGGTCGGCGTTTTGGAGGCTCTGCTCCACCGAGGAAGCCACCAGGGTGAGGTCAAACTCGCTGGACTGCACGGCCGCATGCTTGACCGACCGGTCGGACACGACCGCAAAGGCCGCCCCGGCCAGCACCGACAAAAATACGGTGACCAGGCCCGTGACCAGTACGATCTGGAAGCGAAGCGAATGGAAACGGTGCGGGTTGGACATGCGGCTCTTCCTTTCTATTCTATAACAGCTTTCGGCCGGCCCAGCCAGAGAGGGGCGTGCTTTTGCTCTAATGATACATTTTATTTCTCCCATGTACCAGAGTTTTTGGATGATTCGGATAATTTTTTCGGGTCGAGAGAGAAATTTTACATCTTTTTAAGCAAAAACGTCAAAAAATACAGGCCGGTTCCAAAAATTTTCCATTCAGCAAATTAAAAAAAGAAGGTATTCTTTTTAAAGGAAATATCCGCCCTCTATGCGGATAAAACCATCCGGACAAACAATGAAGGAGGACTTATCACCATGAAAAAGATTTCCCGCCGTCAGTTTCTCACCGCGACCGCCGCTGTGACCGCTGCCGCTGCCCTGACCGCCTGCGGCGGCTCCAGCTCCAGCTCCAGCAGCACCGCCGCCCCGGCCAGCACCGCTGCTTCTTCCGCTGCAGCGCCCGCCGACGAGGGCCCCATCACCCTGCAATGGGCCGTGTGGGATTTGGAGACCACGCCCTATTGGCACGCCATGGCGGACGGCTATCATGCCGTCAACCCGGACGTCACCGTTGAGATGATCGATTTGGGCTCCAGCGATTACATGACCGTTCTGGCCACCCAGCTGGCAGGCAGCGCCGACTTGGATATACTGACCATCAAGGACATCCCCGGCTATGCCAACCTGATCAACCTGGATTACCTCACCCCGATGAACGACATCCTCGAGCGCCCCACCGCAGACTTCAACGGCGTCATCGAGCAGCTGACCGTGGACGACGGCAACTTCTATGCCGTGCCCTTCCGCAGCGACTTCTGGGTGCTGTTCTACAACAAGAACCTGTTCGACAAGGCCGGCGTGCCCTATCCCTCCAACGATCTGACCCTGGAGCAGTACGACGAGCTGGCCCGTAAGATGACCAGCGGCAGCGGTGACAGCAAGGTCTACGGCTGTCACTACCATACCTGGCGCTCCGACGTATCCCTGTTCTCCATCCTGGACGGTGAACACACCATCGTGGACGGCAACTACGACTTCATGAAGTCCACCTACGAGATGGTGCTGGCCCAGCAGAAGGACGGCATCTGCATGGATTACGGCTACCTCAAGACCTCTTCCCTGCACTACTCCGCCGCCTTTGAAAACCAGCAGTGCGCCATGGTGAACATGGGCAGCTGGTTCATCTCTACCCTGCAGGCCTATATGCCCACCGCCACCGATCCGTTCGAGTGGGGCATCGTTAAGTACCCGCACCCGGACAATGCGCCCGCCGGCTCCACGCTGGGCACCGTGACCAGCCTGGCCATCAACGTGGATTCGTCCAAGGCAGCCGCCGCAGCCGACTTTATCAACTGGTGCGTCTCGGATGAAGGCGCCAAGGCCATCGCCGCCACCGGCACCTTCCCCGCCTGCGGCAGCGACGAGACCAACACCATCATTAAGGCCACCGAGGGCTTCCCTTCCGACGAGGCTTCGGTGGAGGCGCTGAACACCACGGCCGTCTATCTGGAAATGCCGTACACCATGTACGCCTCCGACATTGAGCAGGTGCTCAACACCGAGCATGACGCCATCATGACCGAGAGCGAGACCATCGATGAGGGCATCCAGAACATGAACGATCAGGTCGCTGCGATCCTGGCCTGATTCCATCTGACCTGACGGGTGGGATGAAGCCGTCTTCGTCCCACCCTGTTTCTTTGACAGGACTACTGTAAGGAGGGATATCATGCCGTCAACCGCTGTAACCGCTCCCCAAAAGACCAGGCGCAGAGGGCTGAAAAAGAGCACCCGCGACAGCCTCATTGCCTACAGCTTTATTGCGCCGAACTTTATCGGCTTCTGCGTTTTCACTCTGGTACCGATGGTCTTTGCCATTGTACTTTCCGTCTGCTCGTGGGATGGCCGCCACGCCATCGAGTTCGTGGGCCTGCAAAACTTTATCCGCCTGTTTACGCAGGATAAGATCTTCCAGGCCGCGTTCGTCAACACACTGGTGTACGCCATCGGCACGGTGCCGCTCACGCTGGTATGCAGCCTGGGTCTGGCAATGCTGCTCAACCAGAACGTGCGGCTGCGCAACTTCTTCCGCACCGTGGCGTTCTTCCCCTATGTTGCCTCGCTGGTGGCCGTGGCCGCCGTGTGGAACATGATCTTCAACCCGTCCATGGGCCCCGTCAACATGCTGCTCTCCCAGCTGGGCGTGGAGAACCTGCCCCGCTGGGCCGCCGGCAAGGATACCGCCATGCTCACGGTCGTGCTGTTCAGCGTGTGGAAGAACATGGGCTACTACATGGTCATCTACCTGGCCGGCCTGCAGGGCTGCAATCCGGATCTGCTGGAGGCCGCCGAGCTGGACGGCGCCAACAAGTGGCAGCAGTTCTGGCACATCACGCTGCCCCAGCTGCGGCCCACCACCTTCTTCGTGGTGATCATGCTCACGATCAACTCCTTTAAGGTCTACGACCAGATGTACATGATCACCCAGGGCGGCCCCGGCACTGCCACGATGACACTTGTATATTACATCTATAATGTGGCTTTTGTCAACACACCCAAGTACGGCTACGCAAGCGCAATCGCCATGGTGCTGTTTGTGCTGGTGCTGATCGTGACTTTGATCCAATTCAAGGGTTCGTCCAAAGATTGAGAAGGGAGAGAGCAAGAATATGGCAACAATGGCTGTTAAGACCCCGTCCCAAAAGCGGCGGCGCGTGGTGAGCATGGTGCTGATCTATGCGCTGCTCATCATCATCACCGCGATCATGCTCATCCCTTTTTTGTGGATGCTGTCGGCCTCCTTTAAGCTGAACAAGGACGTGTTCGGCTTCCCGATCCAGTGGATCCCCAAAAACCCCCGCTGGCAGAACTATGTGGATATCTGGACCCAGATCCCGCTGCTGCTGTTCATCAAAAATACGGCTAAGATCACCCTCGTGGTCACGCTGCTGCAGCTGTTTACTTCCAGCTTTGCGGCCTACGCCTTTGCCAAGATGCAGTTCCACGGCAAGAACCTGCTGTTCCTGGGCTACATCGCCACCATCGCGGTGCCCTGGCAGGCGTACATGGTGCCCCAGTTCATGATGATGAGCAGCTGGCATCTCAACAACACCCATCTGGCCATCATGTGTTTGCAGGCGTTCAGCGCCTTCGGCGTGTTCCTCATGAAGCAATTCTATGAGGGCGTGCCCAGCGAGCTGTGCGAGGCTGCCCGCATCGACGGCCTGAGCGAATACGGCATCTGGTGGCACATCATGCTGCCGCTGAGCCTGCCGGCCCTTTCCACGCTGACGATCTTCACTTTCGTTAACACCTGGAACGACTTCCTCGGCCCCCTGATTTACCTCACCAAGACCGAGCTCAAGACCATCCAGATCGGCCTGCGCATGTTCATCAGCCAGTATTCCGCCGAGTACGGCCTCATCATGGCGGCCTCCGTGGTCGCGCTGATCCCGGTGCTGATCGTGTTCCTCTCCCTGCAAAAATATTTTGTGCAGGGCGTTGCATCCACCGGCATCAAGGGTTAAAATGGAAGTATCCGTTAAGGGCAGGGCAAGCCTGGGCTGCCCTGCCCTTCTTTGCCGCCTCCGGGCCGGGCGCCGGCCTGCGCGCCGGTACACATCCGCCGGCTGCGCGCCGGGCCGGGCCGGAGGCTTCGTATTGGGAGGGAAGGATCGATCGTATGAAACAGTTTGCATATCAGCCCCTATCGCAGGCCGAGGCGCTGCTGGCGCTGGAAGCGGCCTGCCGGCAGGTGGAGGTAAATCTGCCTCTCTATACCTACCAGTGCCAGAACCATTCCAGCGTAAACGGCATCTACCCCGGCTGCCCCAACAACCAGTGGACCTGCGGCTTTTGGCCGGGCGAGATCTGGCTGGCCTATGAGTTCACCGGCAAGGAGGCCTTCCGCACCGCGGCCATGACGCTGGTTGACAGCTTCTGCGACCGCATCCGGCGCAAGGTGGAGGTGGACCACCACGACATGGGTTTTTTGTACAGCCCCTCGTGTGTGGCGGCCTACAAGCTCACGGGCAGCGAAACGGCCCGGCAGGCCGCTCTCGCGGCGGCGGACCAGCTGCTCACCCGCTACCAGCCCTGCGGCGGCTTTTTGCAGGCCTGGGGCCGGATGGACGACCCCGAAAACTACCGCTACATCATCGACTGCATGCTCAACGTGCCGCTGCTTTACTGGGCCAGCGAGACCACCGGCGATGCGCACTACCGCGATATTGCCGCGCACCACACCGCCACCTGCCTGGCCAACTCCTTCCGGCCGGACGGCAGTACCTACCACACCTTCTTCATGAACCCCGACGGCACGCCCAAGGGCGGCCGCACCTGCCAGGGCTACCGGGACGACAGCTTCTGGGCCCGCGGCCAGGCCTGGGGCATCTACGGCAGCGCCATCGGCTACACCTACACCCATGACCCCAAGTTTTTGGACGTGTTCCGCAAGGCGCTGGCGTTCTACCTCACCCGCCTGCCGGAGGATCTCGTGCCCTGTTGGGACATGATTTTTGCGCCGGAGAGCGGCGAACCGCGGGACTCCTCCTCGGCGGCCATCGTGGCCTGCGGCCTGCTGGAGGCCGCCAAGTATGTGCAGCCGGAGGAAGCCGGGCAGTGGCGGCAGCTGGCCGCACAGATGCTGTGCAGCCTGTACGAAAACTATGCGGTCAGGCACGCCACGCCCGGCGCAGGCCAGCTGCTGCACGGCACCTACAGCAAAAAGAGCCCCTACAACACCTGCACGCCCGAGGGCGTGGACGAGGCCACCAGCTGGGGCGACTACTTCTACATGGAGGCGCTTACCCGCCTGACGAGAGACTGGGAGATGTATTGGTGATGCGTTTGGAATCGAAGCAGGACTTTCAGGCCCTGATGCACCGTTTTCTCGACCCCCTCAAGCCGCTGTACAGCCCCGGCGGCGCGCGGCTGCACCTGGGCGACACCGGCGTCACCTACGACCGGGCCGCCATCGAGCTGGAAGGCTTCAGCCGCCCGCTCTGGGCACTGGTGCCCTACTGGATGGGCGGCGGCCGGGACGCGGAGTTTGAGGCCCTCTACCGCCGGGGCCTCGCCGCCGGCGCCGACCCCGAAAGCCCGGAATACTGGGGCGGTTTCCGCGATTACGACCAGCGCTTTGTGGAGATGGCCGCCATTGCCTGCGGCCTGCTCAATGCGCCCGAACAGCTCTGGGACCCGCTCACGGACGCCCAAAAGCAAAACCTCGCCCGCTGGCTGGACGGCATCAACCACTACCAGATCCCGGACTGTAACTGGCAGTTCTTCATGATCCTGGTCAACCTCGCGCTGGAGCGGGTGGGCATGCCCTTCGACCGCGCCAACCTGGAGCGGGGTCTGGCCAAGATCGACAGCTATTACAGCGGCGACGGCTGGTCCACCGATGGGGCCAGCGTACAGAAAGACTACTACATCCCCTGGGCCATCCAGTACTATGGCCTGGTGTACGCTCAGTTGGCCGGAGACCGCGACCCTGCACGCGCCCGGCTCTACCGCGAGCGCGCCACCCTGTTTGCCCGGCAGTTCATCTACTGGTTCGACGAAAACGGCGCGGCGCTGCCCTTTGGCCGCAGCCTGAGCTACCGCTTTGCCCAGTGCTGCTTCTGGTCCGCCTGCGTGTGGGCCGGGCTGGAGCCGTTCCCGCTGCCGGTGCTCAAGGGGCTCATCGTGCGCAACCTGCAATGGTGGCTGGAGCAGAAAATCTTCGACCGGGACGGCGTGCTCACCATCGGTTACTGCTACCCGCAGATGTACATGGCCGAGCGCTACAACGCCCCCGGCAGCCCCTACTGGGCCATGAAGAGCTTTATCCTGCTGGCTCTGCCGGACGATCACCCCTTCTGGGCCGCGCCCGCCGCGCCGCTGCCCGCGCTGGAACCGGCCAAGGCCCTGCCCTACGCCAATATGCTGATGCAGCGCCTGCCGGACGGGCAGGTCAACGCCTACGCTGCCGGCGTATTCGAGGGGTATGGCCACGGGCAGTTCCCTGAAAAATACTCCAAGTTCGTTTACAGCACCCGCTTTGGCTTCTGCGCCTCCCGCAGCACCACTGTGCTGCATCAGGCCGCGCCGGACTCCATGCTGGCCTTCGAGATCGACGACAACATCTTTGTGCGCAAGATCAGTCTCGCCTATGAGGTCAAAGCGGACCGGGTGGTCAGCCGGTGGTCGCCCTTCCCCGGCATCACGGTGACGAGCGAGATCATTCTCACCCCTACCGGCCACCGCCGCGTACACACCGTGCAAAGCGCCTTTGCCTGCCGGGCCTACGACTGCGGCTTTGCCATCCCGCAGTTCGCCGCCGGGTACACCGAATCCGCCGGCGCGCGCCGGGCCGAGGCCCGCACCCGTGCGCTGGCCTGCACCGTCTCGACCGAGGGCGAGGGCGAGGGCATCGTCATCCACTGCGATCCCAACACCTGCCTTTACACGCCCAACGCCAACATCCCGGCCATCCGCTATGCCATCCCGCAGGGCACCGTCCGGCTGGAAACGCGGGTGGACGCCGCCGTATCCCCGGAGGAGAAGCCATGAAACAGCCTGCCGAAACCATGACCCCTGCCGGGGTGGAGCGCCTGCGCGCCGACCCGCGCGTCACCTCCCTCGGCGAGCTGCCGCCCCACGCGGACGGCATTGCCTACGCGGCGGCCCGGCCGCTGCGCGTGAGCCTGGACGGCATATGGGACTTCCGCTATGCTGTCCGGCCGGATGCGGGCTTCACCCCGTGGGACACCATCGCGGTGCCGGGCTTCATCCAGATGCAGGGCGGCCCCACCCACCCCTACGGCACGCCCCACTATGTGAACACCCAGTACCCATGGGACGGCCACGAGCCCCTGCGCCCCGGCCAGCTCCCCGCCGGCTACGACCCGGTGGGGGAATACCGCCGCCGCTTTGCGCTGCCCGATGGCTGGGCCAACTGCTTTATCCGCTTCGACGGCGCGGACAGCTGCCTCGCCGTCTGGTGCAACGGGCAGTTTGCCGGCTACGCCGAGGACAGCTTTGCCCCCAGCGAGTTCGACCTCTCCGCCGCGGTGCAGCCCGGCGAAAACGAGCTGCTGGTGCGGGTGTGGCGCTTTTGCTCCGGCAGCTGGCTGGAGGATCAGGACTTCTGGCGCATGAGCGGGCTGTTCCGCCCTGTGAGCCTGTTCACGAAGCCCGAGACCCATCTGGAGGACGTCTTTATCCGGCAGAGCTTTGCCGGGGATTACACCCAGGCCCGCCTCACGCTGGAATGCCGCTTTTCCGGCCGGCTGGACGGCACGGCCCGCCTGTGCGTGGCCGGCACGGTGCAGGAGTTTGCGCCCGCGCGGGAGGTGAGCGTTTCCGCCGTCATCCCGCAGCCCCACCTCTGGAGCGCCGAGGACCCGTACCTCTACGAGGCCGAGCTCACCCTCTGCGCGCCGGACGGCGCGGTGCGGGAGACCGTGCGCCTGCGCACCGGCCTGCGGGAATTCTGCCTCAAGGACGGTGTGCTCTGCCTCAACGGCAAACGCATCGTGTTCAAGGGCGTAAACCGCCATGCATGGAGCGCTCAGGGCGGCCGCACCCTCACCGAGGCCGAAATGCGCTGGGACGTGCAAAACCTCAAGCGCCACAACGTCAACGCCGTGCGCACCAGCCACTACCCCACCGACACAAAATTTCTGGAGCTGTGCGATGAATACGGCCTGTACGTCATCGCGGAGACCAACCTGGAGACTCATGGCACCTGGCAGAAACTGGGGGCCGACGGCGCGGACGAAAACACCCTGCCCGCCGCAAAGCCGGAATGGCGGCAGGCCGTGCTGGACCGGGCCGCACACTTGCTGCACCGGGACAAAAACCACCCCTCTGTGCTCCTCTGGTCCTGCGGCAACGAGAGCTACGGCGGCAAAACGCTCTACGAAATGAGCGAATATTTCCGCCGCGCCGACCCCGGCCGCCTCGTCCACTACGAGGGCATCTCCTGGAACCGGGCGTACAGCGCCACCTCGGACGTGGAGAGCCAGATGTACACCCCGGCGGCGGGCGTGCGGGAATTTTTGCGCACCCACCGGGATAAGCCCTTTATCCTGTGCGAGTACAGTCACGCCATGGGCAACAGCTGCGGCGGCCTCTCGCTCTACACCGAGTACGCCTACGAGGAACCGCTGTACCAGGGCGGCTTCATCTGGGAGTACATGGACCACGGCATCGCCGCCGGCTGCGGCGGCAAGACCGACTACAACTATGGCGGCGACTACGGCGACCGCCCCACCGACCGGGAGTTCTGCATCGACGGCCTCGTAACGCCGGACCGGCGCAACAGCCCCAAAATGCAGGCCGTGAAGGGCGCCTATGCCGGCTTCAAGCTCACCGTGCTGCCGGAGGAAAACGTGCTGGTGCTGCAAAACCGCAGCCTCTTTACCGATGCCTCCGCCTACGAGCTGGTGCTCACCCAAAGGCGGGACGGCGCGGTGCTGGCCCGCCGGACGCTGGAGGCACACGCCGCCCCCGGCGAGACCGTGCGCCTGCCGCTGCCGCTGGGCCTGCCGGAAGGCGAGGGCCTTTGCACGCTGGACGCCGCGCTCTGCCTGCGGGAGGCCGCTTCCTGGGCCCCAGCGGGCCACGAGGTGGCCTTTGGGCAGGCGTGGCGCTGGGCCTCACCCCGCCACGACCCCGCCGGCGCGCCCACCCTCACGGTGTGCGACTATAACATCGGCGTGCGGGGCGAAGGGTTTGAGTACCTCTTTGCACGCGGCAAGGGCCTCACCGGCCTGTGCATCCGGGGTGTGCAGCTGCTTGCCAACGACCCCGTGAGCCCCAGCTTCTGGCGGGCCCCCACCAACAACGACCGGGGCCGCGGGCTGCCCTTTGCCTGCGCGGCGTGGAAGGCCGCCAGCCTTTACGCCCGGTGCGATAATTTACACGCAGAAATGGACGGGGA
This sequence comes from uncultured Faecalibacterium sp., assembly GCA_964646195.1. Lineage (GTDB taxonomy): Bacteria > Bacillota > Clostridia > Oscillospirales > Ruminococcaceae > Faecalibacterium. The sequence continues at coordinate 19,232 of CAZYAX010000001.1, forward strand.
GCGCGCCGCCGTCACGGCGGTGTACACCCTGCCGGACGCCGCTGCCGTGACACTGCGCTACGCCATCGACGGGCAGGGCCGGTGCGAAGCTACCCTGCGATGGGACGGCGGCCCCACCGGCGAAGTGCCAGAGTTCGGCCTGCTGTTCCCTCTGCGGCCGGAGCTGGACGCCGTCTCCTACCTGGGCCTGGGCCCGGCGGAAACCGCCGCCGACCGCACCGAGGGCGCACGCATGGGCCGCTTTGGCTACGGCGTGCGGGAAGACTTTGCCCAAAACGGCTACGTCTACCCGCAGGAGAGTGGCTGCCGCACACAGGTGCGGCGGGCTGTGCTGGCCGGGCCGGGGCTGCCCGCGCTCGCCTTTGGCTGCGAGGAGGGTATGTTCTTCTCGGCGCTGCCCTACACGCCCCACGAAGTGGAGTCCGCCGGGCACATCCGCTGTCTGCCGCCGGACACAAGCCACACCGTCGTGCGCTGCGCGCTGGCCCAGACCGGCGTGGCCGGCGATGACAGCTGGGGCGCGCCGCCTGCGCCGGACAAGATTTTGCGGCTTGCGCCGGGGCAGCGCTTCACCTGCTTTTTTGGGCCTTGCGCCGGAGCGTCCGGCCCGGTATAATCGACTTATAAAAAACCTTTGGAGGGATTGCATACTATGGAACGTTACGCATGGAAAGCCACCGTCAAGGAGGGCATGCTGCCGGAATACAAGCGCCGGCACGACGCCATCTGGCCGGAGCTGAAAGCATTGCTCAAAAGCGCCGGCATCTGCAACTACACCATCTGGAACGTGGGCAACGAGCTGTTCGGCTACTACGAGTGCGCGCAGGGCGTGGCCTACGCCGCCAGGGTGCAGGCCGAAAGCCCCGTCGTGGACCGCTGGAACGAATACATGAAGGACGTGATGGTCATGGAGATGGACCCCGTGACCGGCGCGCAGCCCATGCTCCGGCAGGTGTTTTTGCTGGAGTAAGAGATCCTTCCGTGCCGTTTTTGGCATGAAAACAAGCATGGCAGCACCATGCTTTATTCCGTTTTTATAGCGCTGTCGTTTTCCCTGTAAAAAACGTGCCCCTGCCGTCTTTGCGCGGCAGGGGCACTCGTTTTTTATTGCTCAGTTTTTTGGCTCAGATTCAGGCTCAGTTTTTGGCCTGGTACAGGTCGATGAACTCCTGCGCCAGGATGCGGAAGGTCTCGGCGCACATGAGCTGGTCCTCCACATACACCACGAACATCGTCACCGGCACGCTGCCGCCCTCTCGTCCGCATTGCCCGGCATCTGGCCCGCGTCCTTGCGGCTGCAGCTCAAAAACTCGATCCACCGCTCCTCGTCAAACACCACCAACTGGTGGCCAAAGCGCTTCTTTGCGCCGATCTCCGCACCGTTTCTCCGGATGACCGTGTTGATCTCCCGGATCACGTTGCGCACCGTTTTCTCGCTCACGCCCAGCGCCTTGCGCAAGGCCGCGGTGCGGTAAAATACCGCTCGATCTTGCGCTTTTCACACGCAGGGTCAGGCGGCTTTTGCGACACGGCA
>CAZYAX010000002.1:0-13107 GCA_964646195.1 uncultured Faecalibacterium sp.
TGCCAGCCGTCCACAATCTTCTGCTTGAAGATGCCGTACTCATACAGGATGGAGTAGCCGGTGCCGCAGATGCCGGTGGTGGCCATGCCGTCCAGATAGCAGGCGGCCAGGCGGCCCAGACCGCCGTTGCCAAGGCCGGCATCCGGCTCTTCCTCATAGATGTTGTCCAGCTTGATGCCTTCGGCGGCCAGCGCGGCCTCGGCGGCATCGCTCAGCCCCAGGTTGAACAGGCTGGTTTTGAGGCTGCGGCCCATCAGAAACTCCATACACAGGTAATACACCTGCTTTGCGCCGCTGCCGATGGCCCGGGATTGGAATTTATTGTGATTTTCGCTCATCATCTGACGGCAGATCAGCGCCAGAGAGCGGTAGATCTGCTGGTTGGAAGCCATCGCGGGTTCCACACCGTACTCGTTGTTCAGCTTATTTTTCAGGATCTTAGAAAATTCTTCTGTGGTCATACATATCTCCTGTCCGCATAAATCGCATAAAATTATCCCTTGCATGGGTATTCCATATCGAAATGACGGTTGCCATAACACGTCCTTCCTATTATAATCTGTTCTTGAAATGATTGCAAGAAAAAAGAATGGATTTTTTCCATAACCACTATTTTTTCGGAAAAACCTTGTGCGGAATCAGCAAAAATTTTAAAAATGGTACTTTCTCTCGTGCCCTGCTTGTGTTACAATTAGTAACGGAAAAGCCCCGAACCCTGTTTTTAGGGGAGTAATTCGGCGAGAAATGCGGCGGGTAATTCCAAATGCGGTAATGTGGACGGCGCGCGAGGGCCTGTCTTTGGATAAAAAGGATGAAAAGCGAGGTAAACGCATGGTGAACAGGGTAAGAGTGGCGATCGCGGGCTCAACATACGCCATCGCGACGACGGATTCGGAGCAGTACATCACCTCCATGGCGCAGAAGCTGGATGAGGACATCGGCAAGCTGATGCAGGATAACCCCAACCTTTCGGTAACGAAGGCTGCGGTGTTCTGCGCGATGGATTACCTGGACGAGTACCGCAAGAGCGCCGGCAGCGCCGAGAATATGCGCAGCCAGATCCAGGACTATATTGCGGATGCGGCCAAGGCCCGCCTGGCGGAGGACAAGGCGCGCGCCGAGGCCGAGAGCCTGCGGCGCGAGGTGGCCGCCCTGCGCGAACAGCTGGAAAAGGCGCGCAAGGGCTGAAGCGGGGTCTCTTACATTATTATATAAAAATCGGGCTGTTATTACAGGTGGCGAGAGCAATGGGCGCCGTACAGCCCCTGAAGTTTGAGGGACGATATGGCACAGATCGAGATCCTGGCCCCGGTGGGCAGCGAGGAAATGCTCCGCGCAGCGGTGTTCAGCGGCGCAGATGCGGTATATTTGGGCTTTGCGGGCTTCAACGCGCGATCCGGTGCGGGCAACTTTGACGCGACAAGCCTGGGTGCGGCGGTGAGCTTTTGCCATGCGCGCGGCGTGCGGGTGTATGTGGCGATGAATACCACGGTTTACGGCGGCGAGCTGGAAGGGCTGGCCGCCGCAGTGCGCACTGTCGCCGCCAGCGGCGCGGATGCGGTGATCTGCCAGGATTTAGCGGTGGCGCAGCTCATAGCGCGGATCGCGCCGGAGCTGCCCCGGCATGCTTCCACCCAAATGAGCGTCCATACGCTGGAGGGCGCGCTGGAGCTGGCGGATCTGGGCTTTAAGCGGGTGATTCTGGCCCGGGAGCTGAGCCTCAAGGAAATTGAAAGGATCGTAAAACGCTGCGGCATCGAGACGGAGGTATTCGTCCACGGTGCGCTGTGCATGAGCATGAGCGGCCAGTGCTATATGTCGGCCTTCCTCGGCGGGCGCAGCGGCAACCGCGGCTCCTGCGCGGGACCATGCCGGCTGCCCTTCGACGCGGCGTTCATTCCGGAGGGCCGGCCGGGCAAAAACCACCATCTATCGCTCAAGGATAATTCGGTGATCGACCGGCTGGACGCCTTGCAGGCCATCGGCGTGGCGTCGGCCAAGATCGAGGGCCGCCTGCGCACGCCGGAATATGTGGCCGCCGCAGTGAATGCGTGCCTGGCCGGGCGGGAGGGCCGCGCCTATGACCGGGAGCTGCTGAAAAATGCGTTCAGCCGGTCCGGCTTTACCTCCGGCTATCTGGATGGAAAGATCGACGGCAGAATGTTCGGTACGCGCAGCGAGGCGGACGCGGAGCAGACCCGCAGGGCGCTGCCTGCACTGCGCGAGCTGTACCGCCGCGAGCGCTCCCGCGTCCCGGTGAGCATGAAACTGGAGATCGAGGAGGGCGGCGCGAAGCTGACCGTATCCGACGGAGAAGGCAACCGCGCCTTTGCCTATGGGGACATGGGGCCCCAGTCCGCCCGCAGCGACCCGTCCGCTAACCTGCGCCGCAGCCTGTGCAAGACGGGCGGCACACCCTTTGCGGCGGAGGAGATCCGGATCGAAATGGACGGTGGCCCCTGGTACCTGCCCGGCAGCACGGTAAACGAGCTGCGCCGGCAGGCGCTGGATGCGCTGCTGCAAAAGCGCATGGCGCCCCGCCCCTGGAAGACGAAGGAGTATACGCTTCCCGGTCTGGTAAAGCATCCGCTGCCGGCCCGGCCGGCTTTGTGGGCCCGCTTTGAAACGTGGGAGCAGGTTCCGCAGGAGGCGCTGGACGGCGTGGAGCGGCTGATCCTGCCCATTGGGCAGGCGGAGCAGGTGCCGGAGCCGTGGCGCGAAAAAACGATTTTGGAGCTGCCACGGGCCATGTTCGGCGCGCTGGAAGCGGATACCGCCCGCCGCATTGCTGCCACGCAGGAGCAGGGCTTTGCAGGGTATGAGGCAAACAATATTGCACACCTGCGCCTGGCAAAGGGCCTGCCGCTGTCCGGTGGGCTGGGCCTCAACCTGACCAACGGCCTGGCCGCGCAGTTTTATGCACAGCAGGGCTTGCAGGGGCTGCTGGTGCTGCCGGAGGTGAAGGACAGCGACATGGAGTCCATCGCACCGCAGCAGGATGGCCGGCCGGTACCCACCGGCGCACTGGTGTACGGCCATATGCCGCTGATGCTGACCCGCGCCTGCCCGCTGCAAAATGTGCAGGACTGTGCCCGGTGTACAAAGCGCGGCGAGCTGACCGACCGCAAGGCGAAAAAATTCCCGGTGCGGTGCGGGCTGGGCGTGCGCACCGTGTACAACCCGGTACCCATCTATATGGGCGATAAGCCCGGCGCGCTGGCTGTGGACTACGGGGTGGCGTATTTCACGCTGGAAAGCAGAGAGCGCGCTGCCAAGGTGCTGGAGCTGTGCAAGGGCGGCGCAGCCTTTGACGGGGAGTTTACTCGAGGGCTCTATTTCAAGGGCACCTGTTAAGAGCGCGCCTGCCAGATGGACGTGGACCGTATAAGGGACACGGAAAAGCACCCGAAAAGGGGTTTTGTGCAGCGCGGGCGATACGCAGGCCCAGTGCACGGAAAATGCAGGAAAGAACTGCATGGAAAATTCGGAAAAGAGAGAGGCATACCATGGAATCTGTCACTGTAAAATATAAGGTATTGGACGAACGGGCCAAAGCGCCCGCCTACGCTACCGGCGGCGCGGCGGCGGCGGATCTGTGCGCCGTGCTGGATGAGCCCCTGACGCTGGAGCCGATGCAGCGCGCGCTGGTGCCCACAGGGCTTGCCATCGAGCTGCCCGGGGCGCATACCGTGGCGCTGGTGTACGCGCGCAGCGGCCTTTCCATCAAGCACGGGCTGTGCATGGCAAACGGCGTGGGCGTGATCGACAGCGACTACCGCGGCGAGGTGCGGGTGCCCATGATCAACCTGGGCACGGTGCCCTATACCATTCAGCCCGGCGAGCGGGTGGCGCAGCTGTGCATTGCGCCGGTGTATACGGCGGCTTTTGCACGGGCCGAAAGCCTGGACGATACGGCGCGCGGCGAAGGCGGCTTCGGCTCTACCGGCAAATGAGCGGCGCTGTGGGAGAGGAAGGGAAAAAGAATAAGATGAAGCTGATCCTTGCATCCGGCAGCCCGCGCCGCCGGGAATTGCTTTCGCTGTATACCAGGGATTTTACCGTCTGCCCCAGCGATTTTGATGAGAGCACCGTACACGCCGCCGGCCCGGCGGCTCTGGTGGAGGCGCTGGCGCGGGGCAAGTGCCTGGCCGTGGCAAGGCAGAATCCCGGCTGCCTGGTGCTGGGGTGCGATACGGTGGTGGACGTGGGCGGCGAGGTATTCGGCAAGCCGAAGGACGAGGCCGACGCCCGGCGTATGCTGGCGGCGCTGTCCGGCCGGACCCACGAGGTACATACGGGCGTATGCGTTTCGGACGGCGTGCGCACCGAGAGCTTTGCCGATACCTGCAAGGTGCGTTTTTTTGTGCTGCCGCAGCGGGAGATCGACGCCTATGTGGCTACGGCGGAGCCCTACGATAAAGCGGGGGCCTACGCCATCCAGGGGCGCGCGGCGCTCTGGCTGGATGCGCTGGAAGGGGATTACTATACCATTATGGGCCTGCCGGTGAGCCGTACCGTGCGCCTACTGGAGCGTTTTGGAGACGAAGCGGCAGAAAAAAAGTAAAAAATTGCGGAAAAACTTGTGTAAATGCTTGTGAAATCGCTTGTTTGCGACTATAATATAAGCGTGTCATTCTGCAATAGCGGCGGCGGCCGCCGTTGTTTTCCCTTATTTGATGAAGAGAATGGAATAGAGCGTAAAGGAGTTAGCAGAGTTATGGGTTTCTGGTCTAAGGATGTTGGCATCGATCTGGGTACGGCAAATACCCTCGTTTATATAAAGGGCAAGGGCATCATCATGCGGGAGCCCTCCGTCGTCGCGGTGGACACCAAAACCGATGAGGTGCGCTGCGTGGGCCAGGAGGCAAAGGCCGTGATCGGCCGCACGCCCGGCAGCATCGTGGCGGTGCGTCCGCTGAAGGATGGCGTGATTGCCGACTTTGACATCACCGCCAATATGCTGGAGAACTTTTTGAAAAAGGCCTGTGGAAACAGCATGTTCTCCCGGCCGCGCGTGGTCATCTGCATCCCGTCCGGCGTCACCGAGGTGGAGCGCCGTGCGGTGCGCGAGGCCACGCTGAAGGCCGGCGCACGGCAGGTGTCAGTGATCGAGGAGCCGATGGCGGCTGCCATCGGCGCGGGCCTGCCCATCAGCGAGCCCACCGGCAGCATGATCGTGGACATCGGCGGCGGCACGGCGGAGATCGCGGTGATCTCACTGGGAGGCATCGTGGCCTCCCGCAGCGTGCGCATGGCCGGCGATATGTTCGACCAGGCGATCATCGCCTTTATCAAGCGCAAGTACAACCTGCTCATCGGCGAGCGCACAGCGGAGCAGATCAAGATCGAGATCGGCTCGGCCTATGTGCAGGACCCCGAAATGAGCATGGAGATCAAGGGCCGTAACCTGGTGGACGGCCTGCCGAAGAACATCGTCGTCCACTCTGAGGAGGTGCGCGAGGCGCTGCTGGAATGCCTGGTGAAGATCACCAGCGCCATCAAGGAGACGCTGGAATGCACACCGCCGGAGCTGAGCGCGGACATCATCGACCACGGCATCACCCTGTCCGGCGGCGGCGCGCTGCTGCGCGGGCTGGATCAGCTGATCCAGAGCGAGACCGGCATCGACGTGCATGTGGCCGAGGACCCGCTGGACTGCGTGGCCAAGGGCGCAGGCGCGGTTTTGGATCATGTGGAGATCCTGCACGACGTGCTGGATACGGACGGCGGGCATCTGTAAGCGGCTTTTGCCAGTGCGCTGTCTGCGGCAGCCCGGCAGAGCACTGCCGGACCGCTGCGGAAAATGAATACAAGGCGCGGATGGCACCGGCTGTCCGCGCATTTTTTACCCGCAGAACGGGTCGATACAGGGAGGCTGGCGTTCCTTGAAGGATTTTTTTGATACCTGGAAATTTAAGATATTGGTCGCGGTGGGCGTATTCATCATCGGCGTAATGGCCTATGCGGGCGCCAACGGCCGCCTGACGGCGGCCCCGCAGGAGCTGCTGAGCGTCGCAGTGGCCCCGTTCCAAAAGGCTGCGGCCGCAGTGAGCGGCGGCATTTCCTCGCTGTGGGAAAAGTATACCAGCATCGACGATGTGATGGAGGAAAACGAGCTGCTGCGCGCCGAGAATGCCGAGCTGCGCAGCCAGCTGGTGGAGTATGACCGGCTCAAGGCGGAGAACGAGGCCTACAAGGATCTGGCAGATATCCAGGAGGAAAAACCGTCGTTCAGCTATGCGTCCGCCTTTGTCATCGGGCGGGACGGCATGGATGAGTTCGGCGGCTTTACCATCGACCGCGGTACGCTGCACGGCGTTGAGCGCGGGGATACCGTGATCAGCGACGACAGTTATCTGGTGGGCACCATTGTGGAGGCCAATCTCACCAGCGCCAAGGTGCTCACGATCCTGCATCCCAGCTTCAATGCGGCGGGCGTCGTCTCCCGCACGCGGGACAACGGCATCCTTTCGGGCAATTCGTCCTATGCGTCGCAGGGGCTGTGTACCTTTACCAACCTCCCGCGCGATACGCTGGCCTCGCTGGGGGATGAGATCATCACCACTGGCCTGGGCGGCGTATATCCGCCGGATATCCTCGTGGGCAGGATCACCGAGCTTTTGCCGGAGGCCAGCGGCAAATCTTCCTTTGCGGTCATCCAACCCGGTGTGGATGTGCGCAGTGTAAAGCATGTGTTTGTGATCACAGAATATTAGCAGGGAGGGGCGCAATGGAATCACGCCGGAAACGCAGCCGGAAACAGGTGCTGAAATGGGTATACTACAGCTTGCTGCTGGTTCTTTGTACCACGCTTCAGACTACGCCGGGGCTGTTGCAGTTTGGGCAGGCAAAGCCGGTGTTTATCCTGCCGCTGTGCGTTGCAGTGGCCGTGTTTGAGGATGAATTCAGCGGCGGGCTGTTCGCCGTGGCGGGGGGCCTCTTGTGGGACTATACCGCCGGGCGCACCGTGGGGCTGCTGACGCTGGGCCTGCTGGTTTTATGCTTTTTCATGTCGGTCATAGTGCAGCTGTACCTGAAAAATTCGCTGTGGAACTTTATATGGCTCAACGCGCTGTCGGCGCTGCTGATCCTCTCGGTGGACTACCTGTTTTTTTACTTTATGCGGGGCTACAGCGGCCTTTTGGCGCGTTGGCTGTGGTATGTGCTGCCGTCCGCGGCGCTTTCGGCGCTGGTGGGCATCCCGCTGTATTTTGTGGTGCGCGGCATCAGCGAGCGGATGAAGATCGACGACGGCATCGTGTGAGTGCCGCACAAAGGGGAGGGAAGCCTCGAATTGGAAGACCGGAAGATCGTTGTGCGCCGTCTGGCGCTGCTTATGATAATGGCCGGCGTTATCGTTGGGCTGTATGTACTGCGCATGATTTCTTTGCAGCTGATCCGCGGAGATGAATTTGTGGAGCAGGCCACCAATACCACTGAATACCGGTTTACGGTGGCGGCGGCCCGCGGCGATATTGTGGACAGCTACGGCCGCCGGATTGCAACCAACACTACCTGCCACAATGTGGTGCTGAGCAAGCTGCTGATGGGCGACCGGGATCTGAACGAAACCCTGCAGGAGGCGGTGCTCATCCTCCAGTCGGCCGGAGAAAGCTGGAACGACAGTATGCTGGTGAGCCAGCCGGACGCGGCGGGGCACTATACCTTTACGAACGAGCCGGACAGCGAGTCGGAGCAAAAGGCGCTGGATAACATGCTCTCGGCGCTGGGGCTGCAGCAGTACGCCACGGCGGACGACGTGATGGAAAAAATCGTGGCGGATTACCAGCTTGAGGGCTACGACCGCACGTGGCAGCGCATTCTGGGCGGCCTGCGGTACCAGATGACGCAGGAGGCGTTTTCCAACGTCAACAACTTTACGCTGGCGGAAAATGTTTCGGATAAGACGGTGGCCACCATCAAGGAGCGCAGCCTGACGCTGCTGGGCGTGGACATCGTGGAGACCAGCACCCGCAGCTACCCGGACGGTACCGTGCTGCCCCATGTGCTGGGCCGGGTGGGCAAGATCACGGCTGAGCGCTGGAAGGTGACCGACGAGAACGGCCAGGTGACCTACCCACTGCGGGATAAGGGCTACGCTATGAACGACGTCATCGGCATTTCGGGGCTGGAATCGGTGTATGAGGATGTGCTGCGCGGCTCGGACGGCGTGGAGACCATCACCCGCGATTCGACGGGCGCCATCATCGACACCAGCATGACTACGGAGCCGAACCCCGGCCAGACTGTGATGCTGACCGTCAACTCCAATTTCCAGAAGGCGGTGGACGAAGCGCTGGAACGCAGCATCCAGCAGATCGCGGCGGAATATGGCAGCAGCGGCCCTGCTGCCAGCGCAGGCGCGGTGGTGGTGGTCGATGTAAAGACCGGCGGGATATTGGCGGCAAGCAACTATCCCAGCTATGACCAGAACCTGTACGCGACGAACTACAGCGAATACAGCTCGGACCCCGGCCTGCCGCTGTACAACCGCGCATTGCAGGGGTTGTATACTCCCGGCTCCACCTATAAGCCGTCGGTGGCCATCGCAGGTCTGCTGTCCGGCACCATAGGTGCGCGGGACACGGTTTACTGCAACGGCGTCTACACCTATTTTGCGGATTACCATCCCAGCTGCACCCGCCATGGCCACAGCGGCAACATCGACGTGGTGACGGCCATTAAATGGAGCTGCAATATCTTCTTTTACGATGTGGGCCGCCGCACCACCAGCGACGTATACGACGCCTATGCCCGGCAGCTGGGGCTTGGCGTGCGCACCGGCGTGGAGGTGGGAGAATCGGTGGGCCGCCTGACGACCAAAGAGGACTCCAACTATACCCCGTCGTTGGAAGTACAGGCCGCGATCGGGCAGGGCAACACGGTGGTGACACCGGTGCAGCTGGCCACCTATGCGGCGACCATTGCCAACCACGGCGTGCGCTACAAGACCCATTTGGTCAAGGCGCTGCTGGACACCAACACCGGGGAGGTGCTGGAGGAGGTCAAGCCGGAAATCGTGGATATCATTGAGGATGACGTCGGCGCGTTTGATCTGGTGGAGCAGGGCATGGTGGGGATGTCCCAGACGGTGAGCGTGCTGGCAAACTACCCCTATACCCTCGCCTGCAAGACCGGCACCCCGCAGCGGCCGGAGCGCAACCCCGCCACCGGCAAGCCTTATACCAACACGATGATGATTGCCTACGGGCCGGTGGAGGACCCGCAGATCGCCATCGGTATCGCCATCGAGTACGGCGGCGGCGGCTCGCGCGCATCCGACTTGGTGGTGGATATCTTCAATGCGTATTTCTTTGAGCAGTCCAATAAAATGCAGCCGGTTCAGGAGGGAACGCTGCTGGAATAAACAAAATTGTAGGAAAAGAACTGTGATATGGACAAAACGAACCGAAATCCTGTAAATTTGAATATTGTGTATAAAAAACTGTTGTCATCGGGCACAAATTGTGCTAATATATCAATAGGATGCCTTTGGATGCAGGCAAAAACAGAGGAGGTATTTGCATGACGATTGCCTTGATTGCGCATGACTCGAAGAAGGAGCTGATGGTACAGTTCTGTACAGCATATTGCCGTATTCTGAGCCAGCATCATTTGGTGGCAACGGGAACGACGGGCAAGATGATCTCGGAGGCGACGGGCCTTCAGGTGCAGCGCTTCCTGGCGGGAGTGCAGGGCGGCGACCAGCAGATCGCGTCCCGCATTGCCTGTAATGAGATTGACCTCCTGCTGTTTTTCCGCGATCCGATCAACGCCAAGCCCAGCGAGCCGAACGAGATGACGCTGCTGCGCCTGTGCGATGTACATAACATCCCCATGGCCACCAACATTGCCACGGCCGAGGTGCTGATCCACGGCCTGGAGCGCGGCGACCTTGATTGGCGCGATATCGTCAACCCGCAGTCCTGACCTTGCCCGATACAAAAGGAAAAAACAGCTTTTGCGTCTGAGCTGAGGCAGCTGCGATCGATCCGCGCTCTCCATTCCGTCAAAAAATAAGGCTCCTCCGGCTGTGTGCCGGGGGAGCTTTTATTTTGGCGGTCAGTTCCGCGCGCGGGCTTCGATCTGCTCCGCCGTAGGCGGAACATCGCCCTGTGCAGCCTTTTCCAGGCGGCTGAGGCGCTGATCCAGCGCGGTGATGCGCTGCGCCACCACATCGGGCAGGTCCTGCTGATCCAGATCGTCGGCGGGGTTGATGGCCTTGTTGTTGATGCGTACCACGGTGGCAGGCACGCCCACCGCCGTGCAGTTGGCGGGCAGGTTGTGCAGCACCACGCTGCCTGCGCCCACCCGGGCGTTGTCGCCGATGTACACCGGGCCCAGCACCTTGGTGCCTGCGCCGATCAGCACGTTGTTGCCCAGCGTGGGATGGCGCTTGCCGGTGTCCTTGCCGGTGCCGCCCAGCGTTACGCCGTGGTAGATTGTGCAGTTGTCGCCAATCTCGGTGGTTTCGCCGAACACGATGCCCATGCCGTGGTCGATGAACAGGCCCTTGCCGATGGTGGCGCCGGGATGGATCTCGATGCCGGTCTTATGCCGCCCACGCTGGCTGACCCATCGGGCCAGGAAAAAGTGCTTGTGCAGGAAAAGCCAGTGCGCAACGCGGTGGTAAACAAGGATATGAAAGCCCGGATACAGCAGCATGACCTCCACCAGGCTGCGCGCGGCGGGGTCCTTGCGCTGGATGTTGCGTGCATCCTTTATAAGACTCATAGGGGAAACCCTCTTTCCTCTTGTAGACTTTGCCTTTGCACCGCAAAGGCAGGAACGGAAAAATCCGTACTCTTTATTTTAGCACGCCGGCCGGATAAAGTACAGCAGAAAAGCGGATTTATTGCACAAAATCTGTTTTACAGAGAGAGCCGACCCCGTATAGGGACCGGCTCCGCTCCGATTAGAAGAAAAGAAGAATGAGAATAGCAAAGCTGCATCGCTGCCCGCGCCTCAGCGAAAAATCTCGCTCACAAGCAAACAACGCCTTTTTTACTTCGACAGGATTTGCTATAATGAGAGAAAGAGAATTTTACGGCGGTGAGGCAGGATGGTCAAGGTTGCGATCGTGGAGGATGCGGCGGAACAGCGCGCGCAGCTTCGCGACTATGTGGAACAGTTTTTTGCGCAGCAGGGCGAGCCGGTGCAGGTGCTGGAATATCCGGACGGGCAGGCCGTTGTGGAGGCTTACCCGGAGGGCTTGCAGCTGCTTTTGCTGGACATCGACATGCCGCGGATGAACGGGCTGGACGCCGCGCAGGCCATCCGGCAGAGGGACGAGGCGGTTCTGATCGTGTTCATCACCAACATGATCCAATATGCGCTCAAGGGGTACGCGGTGGACGCGATGGATTTTATGGTAAAGCCGGTGACGGAATACAGCTGCCGCCCTACTTTCGAGCGGGTGCTCAAGCGGCTGCGGCAGCACCGCGGCCAATACGTCGAGGTAAAATGTCAGAAGAACACGATGGTGGTCAATTTAAACGAGCTGGCCTATGCGGAAACAGCCGGGCACAGCCTGTTGCTGCACCTGCAAAGCGGGCCGCTGGCCGTGAGCGAATCCATCCAGAGCTTCGAGGGACGCACCCAGGGCATGGGGCTGTTCCGGTGCCACACGTCGTTTTTGGTCAATCTGACCTTTGTGGACCGGTTAGAAAAGACCGACGTCATTGTGGCCGGGCAGCGCATCCCGGTGAGCAAATACCGCCGCAGCGATTTTCTGCGGGCGATGGCCCACTATATGGGAGGGACACTGTGATGGGAGATGTGCTTGCTCTGCGGGATGCGGCATGGGCCGTGCAATATCTGGGGCGCAGCGCGCTGTTTTTGCTCTACATCGGGGAGCTCAAGCCCCGCTTTGGGCAAAAATGGCCCGCGACGGCGGTGTTTTTGGCGCTGGCCGGCGTTTCGATGGGCATCCAGTACACCGCCAACATCCGGCTGTTGTACGACAACGCCGTCAACATCGTGTGCTGGGGCGCCGCCTGCCTGTGCCTGCAAAAGACCGATTGGCGCAACGCCTTATATGGCGCACTCTCCTATGCGGTCATCGCGGACCTGGCCAAAATTCTGGCGCACGACCTGCTGCTGGATTCGCTGCTGCTGCCGCGCATTCCGGGCGGATCGCCGGCGGGCTGGAACTGGGTGTATACGGCGCTGTATCTGGCGTGCATGGTGGGCATGACGCTGGCCTGCCGCCGCTGGATCTTTGCCAGCGATAAGGCGCGGTTTAGCCCGGCCCAGCTGGCGCTGATCTATCTGCCCTCGGCGGTCTACTTTTATGCGCGGGATTTCCAGTTTGAGTTGCTCGACCTGGCGGCCAAAAATTCGGGCTACCTGGTCAAGGCGTATGCGCTTTTGCTGCTGCTGGGCGTCAGCGACCTGATGATCTCGATCTTGGCGGACAACAACCTCTCCACCAAGATCCAGCAGGAGGAGCTGCGCCACATGGAGGCGCTGATCCATAAGCAGCGGCAGGAGTTCCTGTCCCAGCAGGCGGCCTCCGCAGCAGTGAACCAGAAGTATCACGACTTGAAAAACTGCCTGATCGGCCTCAAAGCCGAGGGCGGGGCCGAGAGCCGGGTACGCCGCCAGATGATCGCGGAGTTGGAGCAGGTGATGCAGCCGCTGGAGACCGGGATCAAGACCGGGAACGAATTTTTGGATATCATCCTTGCGGAGAAGATCCAGACCTGCCAGAAAAAAGGCATCCGCCTGACCCCTTACGCAGACGGGTCCAGCCTGAGCTTTGTGGAGGGGCTGGACCTCTGCGTGATCATGGGCAACGCGCTGGACAACGCCATCGAGGCGGTGGAACAGCTGCCCCCGGAGGAGCGGGAGATCCACCTGCGGCTGACCGGCTCCCATGGTATGGCGCTGTTCAGCGTACAGAATTTCCACCGCGGGGCGCTGCGCAGGGACGCACAGGGGCATTTTAGGACCAGCAAGACCGATGCGGAGAACCACGGCTACGGCCTGCACGGCATCGCGCAGGTGGTGGAAAAGTACGATGGCACCGTGACAGTGGATGCAACGGACCGGGAGTTCACCCTGAGCATCCTGCTGCCCGTTCCGCCCCAGGGGGCTCAGGCCGGC
>CAZYAX010000002.1:13207-17605 GCA_964646195.1 uncultured Faecalibacterium sp.
CTTTTCACCAGCGCGCTGTTGGGGATAAAGTCGAACAGCGCCCGGCAGTAATCGAAGGTGCGCAGCACGGCGTCCACCACGGGCTTGTCGTTTTCCATCGTGCGCGCGGCGGCGTGAGCGGCGTCAAAGTAGACGGTGCGCTGGTAGAAGCTGACGGCGGCCTTGCCGTCGGCCAGCACCTCCTCGTCCCGCTGGAGCACCTCCAGAATTTTGGTGAGCAGGAACTGGTATACCTGCCTGCGCACCGAATATTTTTCCGCCTTACTGGCTGAGCGGATGGCGTACCGGGCGCAGGTAAGCTCGTTTTCCGCATCGTATTGGTCGATGGGGTAGAGGAGCTGAAAGCACTTCATGGCGATGAGCCATGCGGCGGTATTGTTCTCATCTTGCTCCAGCGCCTGCTGCGCGAGCCGGAGGGCCTGCGCGCCGTCCTTCTGCTCCAGCGCCCGCGCGGCTTGGTCTAACAGCACTTCCATCATCAGAGCGACTGGATAAAGGCCGCAACGCTCTTGCCGCACTCACGGCCCAGCACGATCGCCATGGCCAGAGAGATGCCGGGGATCGGGGTGAAGTATTCGTTACCGAAGCGGCGGCCGCAGCAGTTGCCGGAGGCATACAGGCCGGGGATGGGGTCCAGATTGGCGTCCAGCACGCACTGCTCGCCGTCGGTGAGCAAACCGCCCATGGTCACCATGGACGAGCCGATGGTCGGGGTGGTCTTGACGGCGTAGAAGGGTCCCTTGTTCACAGGGAACAGCACGGCGGAATCGCGGCCGAAGTCGCTGTCCACACCAGCGTCGCACATCTCATTGTAGCGGGTCACCGAGGCGACGAAGTTGTCCTTCAGAGCGCCGGTCAGGCCAAGGCTGTCGGCCAGCTCCTCGATGGTCTCGCCCACAGCATATTCGGGCGCGGCCATCATCGGGCCGCCGGAGCCCTCCTGCGCTTCGGCGGTGGATTCCGGCTCCACATAGGTGCCTTTGAACTTGGCGTAGGCGTCCGCCAGCTCCTGCTGGAAGCTCTCCAGGTTGCCGTTCAGCGGGGACCATGCGCCATGCTGGGGTACCAGATGGCAGCGGTATTCGGGGAAGTTGGAGTCGAACACCACATAGAAGGCGTCGCGGTTCATGAACATAGCAGGGCGGCCGCGGTGCTCGATGGTGCCGTAGAACTCGTTGCAGAAGCGCTTGCAGTTGTGGTCCAGCCACAGAGCCTGCGGCATGGTGGCCTGCACGGAGGCGCTGGGGGAGTAGTGCTTCATGTTCATGCCGGGCACGGGCCAGGTCTCCAGGTGGCCGCCGGCCCAGTAGGCCATCTTGATGCCCTGGCCGTCGCTGTCCATCATGCAACTCAACGCATCGCCGTTCTTTTCGATAAAGCAGCCCTTCAGATCCTTGAAGAAGTAGTTCATCATTTCATCGTCCGCGCCAAAGCCGCCGGTGGCCATGATAGCGGCCTTGCAGTTGATCTTGATGTAGCCGGTACCAGTCTTGGCCACAACGCCGGCCACCGCGCCGTCCTTCATAATAATGTAGTGGGCGCTGGTGTCAAACAGCACTTGTGCGCCGTGCTCAATGGCCACCTTGCGGTTGTAGCCCTGGATGCGGGTCTGGTTGCACTCGCCGTAGAACGAGCAGACCGACGGCCAGAACTTGAGCGCGCCCACCTGCCGCAGCTGACCTTCCGCCTCCGGGAAGTAGGCGGTGGTCATGGTGGCAAAGTCCTCGTCCGTCAACTCGGAGAGGTACCAGTCGGTGGTCTCGCCGGAGTTTTGGGCAAACTTCATCACCAGCTCCTGGTTGGCGTAGTTCTGGGTGTTGAGCATGAAGTTCTGGTAGAACTCGATGGGGTCCACATGGGGCACACCGCGCTTTTGCAGGATGGTGGCGTTCAGGGAGGCAAACTCGTTGCCCACGGCCTGGTAAGAGTCCTCAGGGTGCTTTTCAATCAGGATGACGTTCACGCCCTCTTCGGCCAGCTCGCGGCAGGAGCAGATGCCCGCGTAGCCGTGGCCGCATACCACAACGTCGGTGTCGTACTCGGCCTCAAATTCGGTCACTTCCTCCGGGGGTGTCATCCAGGAGGTGTAGGGCTCGCTGCCATCGGTGGCAGCGGCCTCCGGTGTCAGGCTAACCACCGGCTCGCCCTTGGCCTGCGCGATGCAGTTGGCGGCGGCATCCTTCACGGCGTCGGAGGTGATGGTGGCGCCGGAGTGGCCGTCGATCTCAGCGCTCTGGGCCGTGAGCAGCTTCTCGGCCATCTCGTCGCCGATGTCTGCGCCAAAGCCGCTGGTCTCGCCGGAGACGTCGATTTTCACGTCTGTGATGCTCTCGGCGTCAAAGGTCATGGTGACGGTTACGTCGGAGGAGATGCCCTTCGAGGTGGCCGAGTAGGTGCCGGCAGTGTAGGTGCCGGCCGCGGCACTGGAGGCAGTGGAGGATGGCGCGGCTGTGTCGGAGCTGCATCCGCCCAGCAGGCCGGCCACGGTGAGGCCGGTGGCGCCGGCGACGGCGCTGCGCAGGAAGTCTTTGCGGGAAATCTTCTTCATTTGCTTTTCCTTCTTTCTGTTTCCATGCGGGAAACGATATTGATTATAATTTAACAGGTTTGCCGCAGAAGGGAAGGGTTTTGGCAAAGCTGGACCGCTCCTCGACAAAACTGGACGGCAGCGCGGGGGCTTTTGGGGCCGCAAAAAGGCAAAAACATGGAATTTTTTGTGATTCTCGCTAAAAAAATGAGGCTGGATGAAATTTTCTTCTCACATGGGAATCGCGGGTTCGGCATTGACACTTTTTACGGTTCTATGCTAAAATATCAAAAAGGCAAATGAGGGAGGAAATAACCGGGATGCTGGGTATGGCTGCTGTCTATAAGTCGAATCAATCCAAAAAATCTGTCGCCGCCGTTTTCAGCGCGGGCTTGTTGTTTCCGTTTTCCCGCGGATAAACTTTTCCTTTCCAGGAAAAGTTTTTTTTTGCCCGTATGCGGGGCGGAGGGCTTTGGAAAAGCCTCCGTCTGAATCCGGGGTCCATATTGCGGCCAAAAGGCCGTGTTTTATGGTGTGTACGATAATGGATTTTTTGGGGGGCTCCCCCGAGGCCGCCGCCCCGCACAACAAGAAAAACCAAGGAGGAAACTGCCATGCTGATCCAAAACGCTGTCAACGCCGCCGGGGTGCGGCTGGACCTCTGCCTTGCCGGCGGAAAGATCGCCGCCATCGGCTCCGACCTCTCGGCCCTGGCCGTGGAAGGGGAGACCGTGGTGGACGCAGGCGGCCTGACCGTATTGCCCGCCTTTGTGGACCTGCACTGCCACTGGCGCACCCCCGGCTTTGAATATAAAGAGGATATCGAGACCGGGAGCCGCGCTGCGGCCGCAGGCGGTTACACCTTTGTCAACCTGATGCCCAACACAAAGCCGGTGTGCTCCAGCGCGGCCCAGGCAGCCCAGATTGAGCAAAAGGCCGCCGAGATTGGCCTGTGCGATGTGAATCAGACCGTATCCATCACCGAGAACTTTGACGGCAAGACCATCGACCACCTCAAGACCTTGCCGTCCAGCGTGAAGTTCATTACCGAGGATGGCCACGGCGTGCAGAGCAACGAGGTGATGGCCAAGGCCTTTGCCGTCTGCACCCACCGGGACATCACGGTGATGAGCCACGCCGAGGATATGGACATCTCCCCGTGGGACTACCGCCTGGCCGAGGACATTGAGACTGTGCGCAACTGCTGGCTGAGCGAGTATTACCAGACCCGGCTGCATATGTGCCATGTGTCCACCCGTGGGGCCATTGAGGCCATCCGCATTGCAAAGCTGCGGGGTGCGCCGGTCACCTGCGAGGTGACGCCGCATCATTTGTGGTTCACAAACGACACCTGTGATTACCGGGTCAACCCACCCATCCGCACGGCAGATGACGTGAGCGCCCTGGTCGAGGCCATCCGGGACGGCACGGTGGATGCCATTGCCACCGACCACGCGCCCCACTCCGACGAGGACAAGCGCAACGGTATGGCCGGTATGGTGGGCAGCGAAACGGCCTTTGGCGTGTGCTACACCAAGCTCTGCCGCGAGGAGGGCCTGCCGCTGGAGCTGGTGAGCCACCTGATGAGCGAGGGCCCTGCGCAGATCCTGGGCCTGGCCAAGGGCCGGCTGGAGGTTGGCTACGATGCCGACCTCGTGCTGGTGGATCTGGACACACCGTATCGGGTGGACAGGGACAAGCTGCACTCCAAGTCCCATAACTGCCCCTACGATGGGGCCGAGCTGTACGGCCGGGTGTACGCCACCATCAAGAGCGGCGCGCTGACCTACCGGCTGGAGCAGGAGTAAAGACATCACATTAGGGAACCTCTGAACAAATCACGCCCTTCGGGCTTGGCACGCATCTTGCCG
>CAZYAX010000003.1:0-16060 GCA_964646195.1 uncultured Faecalibacterium sp.
CTGCGGCTATTATACCGTAAGTGTTCATTTCTGCAAATAGAAATTATTTGAGTCGTTTACTATAAAGCTCCGGCTTTTGCCTCTGCAGGGCAGCATCAAAAAAATAAGGCAGACGTTTCCAAGCGGAGCGCCTGCCTTTAATTGTTTCCGGTTTGCTTTTGTGATCCCTGTCACCCGTTCACAATGTTCTCCCCTGCCCCGGCCAAAAAGCTGCGCAGGTTCTGCGCCGTGATGGCCATCAGGCGGTCCAGCGCCGCCGTGGTCGTCCACGCAATGTGCGGGGTGAGCAGCGTATTGGGCAGCGCCAGCAGCGGGTTATCCGGCCGGATGGGCTCCTCCGCAAAGGTGTCCGCCGCATAGAACCCCAGCTTCCCCACCCGCAGGGCCGCCGCCACGGCCTGCTCGTCGATCAGCGCGCCGCGCGCCGTGTTCAGCAAGATGCAGCCGGGCTTTATTTTTTCCAGCGCCGCCGCATCGATCAGGCCGCGCGTCTGCGGCGTAGCCGGGCAGTGCAGGCTCAGCACGTCGCTGCGCGCCAGCAGTGCGTCAAAATCCACAAACTCCACACCGTCCTGCGCGTACTCCGGACGCATCGTGCGGGTGCAGGCCAGCACCTTCATGCCAAACGCTTGCGCGATCCGCCCTGTTTGCCGGCCGATGCTGCCGTAGCCGTAGATGCCAAAGGTGCGGCCATACAGCTCGATCTGCGGCAGTATGCCGTACCGCTCCGGCACACCAATCTGCCAAAAGCCATCCCTCACCGCGCGGTTCTCCCGCTCGGCGCACTGGCACACCGCCAGCAGCAGGCTAAACGCAAACTGCGCCACGCTGTAGGTGGAATAGCCCGGCACGTTGGCCACGCTCACCCCGTGGCGGCGGCAGGCGTCCAGATCCAGATTGTCGGTCCCCGTGGCGATGATACCCACCCATTTCAGATTCGGGCACCGGGCCAGCACGGCCTCATCGATGCGGCACTTGTTCACCAACGCCAGCTCTGCGTCCCCGATGCGCGGTGCGATCTGGTCGTACTCTGTGCGCGCATAGGTCACCACCTCCGGCACCAGTGCGCGCAGCTCCGACCAATCCAGATCGTTTTCCCGGATCACATAGCTCTCCAAAATCACAGCCTTCATTTTTGGATCTCCTTCTTTTTTCACATTTTCTCCGGCTCACAGGGGCTTCACAGGGACGCCGCACGGCAGGCAGCCGCAGACCACCGGTCATATACCGCGCAGCGCGGTACACAGCGGCGGGCCCTCTGCCCCATAGGACGCGGCGCGGCAAGCGGCGGGAACCCACGCCGGGCATTTCTCATCCGGCTCACACCGGGCACAGTGCCACTGCAAGCCCGCAGTTTAACATGCGGCTGTCCACCGCCGCCCAGCCGCGGCTGAGCAGCATGGCCAGATGCGCCGCGTCTGCCAGCGGTACCCACACCGGATCGTCCTTTGCCGGCTTTTCCGCCGCAGCAAACAGATAATACGGCGCAAGGCCGTCCAGCGGGCGCATAGCGCGCAGGGCCAGCCCCTGCCGGAAATACGTCCCGATCCGGCCCTCCGCCTCCGGTGTGCATTCCAGCGCTGCCCACACCGGGCCGCCGTGCGCCCGGCGGCCCGCCTGCCCCAGCGCCGCAGCCAGCAGACGCGCCACATCCTCCTCCGTTCCGCTCACTGGCGGCGTGAGGAACCAGCCGCGCCTGGCCAGCACGGAACGGCCCACGATCTCCCGCAGGGCGGCTGCCGCCGCCGCGTCCGCATTAAGCGGCAGTGCCAAAAGCGCCGCCAGCGGTACGTCCCGCGCGGTGCAAACGCCCCACGCTTCCCCTACTGCCAGCATCCGCAGCACCTCGCTGCGCGGGCGGTACAGACTGCCCGCTTCCCGGCGGGACAGCGCGCAGAATTCCCCGGCCGAAAGACGGCGCGTGTGCGTGGAGCACGACGCACATTCGCAAACTTGTGTCATTATGTATTTTCCCCCTTGTTATGCTGCCTCTGCTTCCATCTGGTTCGCGTACCGGCAGCCGCAGCGCACAGGGCCGCGCCAGGCAGAGGCTTTTTATTCCGATGTGCCGTTGCGGCACTCTTTTTATTGTACCGGCAAGGGGGTGCGATTTTGCACGAAAGCTGCCGGGTGCTCAGTCCAGCATTACCTCTTCGCTGAGCACCTGCCCAATGGGCTTTGCGATGCACAAGTCGGCCCGCCGGTCCGCGCCCGTGGGCTGCATGTTGATGACCACCAGATTTTTTCCCCGGAAATAATCCACCAGGCCCGCCGCCGGGTACACCACCAGGCTGGTGCCGCCGATGATCAGGGTATCCGCCCGGCGGATGGCCTGCACCGCGCCGGACAGCACCTCGCTGTCCAGCCCTTCCTCATACAGCACCACGTCCGGCTTGACGATGCCGCCGCACGCGGTGCAGCGGGGCACGCCGGTGCTTTGGGCGATAAACTCCGCGTCGTAAAACGCGCCGCAGCGGGTGCAGTAATTGCGCAGCGTGCTGCCGTGCAGCTCATACACGCACTTGCTGCCCGCCGCCTGGTGCAGGCCGTCGATGTTCTGCGTGACGACTGCTTTCAGCTTGCCCTGCCGCTCCAGCTTTGCCAGGCGCAGATGGGCCGGATTGGGCTTTGCGCCCCGCACAATGAGCTTGTCGCGGTAAAAGCGGTAGAATTCCTCCGGCTTTTGCTCCCAAAAGGTATGGCTCAAAATGGTTTCGGGCGGGTAATCGTATTTCTGGTGGTACAGCCCGTCCACGCTGCGGAAGTCCGGGATGCCACTCTCGGTGGACACGCCCGCCCCGCCGAAAAATACAATGTTCTCGCTTTGCGCGATGATCGTTTCCAGCGCTTTCAACATGATAAACCGCCTCTTTCTTAAGCAATTAACTCTTAATGTTTTAATAGGTATTGCGTATCCGTTTGCGCACCTTGCGCCAGATGTTGAAGCAGGCCAGCGCCACCATCGCCAGCAGCAAAAGCAGGAACAAATACCCGTTGCCGCCTTCATCGTAGCTCTTCATCTCGCTCCACTTCACGTCCAGTTGGCTGTTCACCTCATCGCTCAGGGCCGCAAACACGGCCTCCTTTTCCACGATCTCCTCCGAGGGGAAGGCGATCTCGCTGTATTTCAGCTCCTCGTCCAGCAGCTCCCACACGTCGTTCATGGGGGTGGTGTAGCCCACATACTCCGCGTTGATCACGCCGATATCCGGTTCGCACATAAAGTTGATGAACATTTCGGCGGCCTCCTGGTTTTTGCTGGTGGCGGGGATGCACATGCTGTCCACCGACAGCACGCTGCCCTCCTCCGGGAACACCCACGCGAGGTCCGGGTTATCGTCGATCATCGTGATGGCGTCGCCGGAGTAGTAGACGCCGACGGCTGCCTCGCCGCCCTCCATCTTGTCAAAGATCTCGTCCATGACGTAGGCCTGCACCAGCGGCTTTTGGGCCTTGAGCTCCTCCACCACCCGATCCACCTCCTGGGTGGTCTGGGGGTTGATGCTCATCCCCAGCTTGAATGCGGCGATGGCATAGGCGTCCCGGCTGTTGTTGAACATCAGGATATTGCCCGCGTACTCCTCGCTCCACAAATCAGCCCAGCTGGTGGGGGCCCGCTCTACCATCGTGGTGTTGTAGATGATGCCCGTAGTGCAAAGCATGTAGGGTACCGAATAGGCATTTTCGGGGTCGTAGTCCGCGTTGCGGTATGCCTCGTCGATGCGCTGAAAATTGGGGATGTTGCCGTAATTCAGCGGCAGCAGCATCTCCTCGTTGATCATCTTGGCCACCATGTAGTCGGACGGCACGATCACGTCGTAGTTGGCCGCGCCGGATTTGAGCTTGGCATACATGGATTCGTTGGAATCAAAGGTGGTGTAGTTGACCTGGATGCCGGTGAGCTGCTCGAACACCGCCACCACATCCACGCTCTCGTCCGCGCCGTTGGAGATGTATTCGCCCCAGTTGTACACGTTGAGCGTGACGTTTTTGCCCGCAAAGCGGGTCCAGTCGTAGTCCGCCGAGACGCTCACGTCCTCCGTGACCTCCAGCCGGCCGCCTTCGGCAAAGGCCGCCAGCGGCAGCGCAAGGGCCAGCGCCAGCGTAAGCAAAAATGCGCCAAATCGTTTCATTCCCGTTTTCCCCCTTATCCCTGCTTCTGGCCGCTGTGGTAGCGGCTGCTCTCCACCGCGTTGGAGATAAGAATAATGGTGAGGATCACGACAAACATGATCGTGGACAGTGCGTAGATCTCCGGGCTGACCTTTTTGCGGGTCATGGAATAAATGGCGATGGGCAGCGTTTCCACCGTGCCGCAGTTGAAGTAGGAGATCATGAAGTCGTCGATGGAATAGGTGAGGCAGATCAAAAAGGCCGACAGGATCGCCGGGCTGATCTCCGGCAAAATGACCTTGAAAAATGCCTGCTTGGGGTCGCAGCCCAGGTCCAGCGCCGCCTCATACAGCCGGATGTCCATCTGCCGGAGCTTGGGCGCGACGTTAAAGATGACATACGGCACGTTGAACGCGATGTGCGCGATGAGCAGCGTCGGCAGGCCCATGATCGTATCCGGCAGCCAGGAGGCCCCCACCGCAAAGCGCTGGTAAGCCACGAACAGCAGCATGAGCGAAATGCCTGTGATGATCTCCGGGTTGACCACCGGGATGTAGGTAACGTTCGTCACCAACAGCTGAGACTTGCGCCCCATGGACGAAATGCCCAGCGCCGCCGCCGTGCCCAGGATGGTGGCAATGATCGAGGAGACCAGCGCCACCTCCAGCGACACCCACAGCGCGTGCAGGATGGACGCGTTGGAAAACAGGCTCTTATACCACTTGAGGGTCACGCCGGTGAACAGCGCATAGCCCTTGCTCTGGTTAAAGCTGAACACGATCATATACGCGATGGGGATATACATAAAGCAGAAAAACAAAACGACGTAGGTGCGCTGCAACAGCCGAAGATGCCTTGTTTTCATCACACAACCCCCTCCATCTCGTCCTCGTCAAAGCTGGACGTAAAGCTCATGCACAGCAAAACGATGATCATCAGCACCAGGCTCATGGCCGAGCCCACGTTCAGGTTGTAGCTGTTGCCCAAAAACTGCATCTCGATCAAATCGCCGATGAGCAGGTTGGAGCCACCGCCCAGCATGCGGCTGATGACAAAGGTGGACACCGCCGGCACAAACACCATCGTGATGCCGGTGCAGATGCCCGGCGCGCTCATGGGGATAAGCACGCGCAGCAGCGTTCGGGTGGTATTGGCACCCAGATCCTGCGCCGCCTCCACAATGCTCTGGTCGATCTTGGTCATGCTGGTGTACAGCGGCAGGATCATATAGGGCACATAGTTGTACACCATGCCCAGCACCACTGCGCCAGAGGTGTTGAGCATGGTAAAGGGCCCCAGGCCAAAAAGGCCCAAAAGGGTATTCACCGGGCCGTTCACGCTCAAAAGGCCCATCCAGGCGTAGGTGCGCAGCAAAAAGTTCATCCACATGGGCAGCATGACCAGCATGAGCATGATGCGCTGCTTGTTCACCCGCAGGCGGGATAAAAAGTACCCCACCGGGAACGCCAGCACCAGGCAGATCACCGTGGCGATGAGCGCCAGCAGCAGGCTGCGGGCAAACACCGAGCCGTAGCCGCTGATGGCCATCAGGTTCTCGAACGTAAAGCGGCCCTCGCTGTCGGTCAGGGCATAGTACACCACGATGAGCAGCGGGATCACGGTAAACAGCGTCATCCACACGAGGTACGGATACGCCAGCTTTTTGGAATAGATCTTCATCTCCGCCCCACCTCACGAACGCGACATAATGTGGATCTCGTCCGGCCCGATCATCATACCGATGGTCTCGCCCGGCGTACAAGCGCGGGTGGAGTGGATCAGCCACTCGCGGCCGTCGCACTCCACATGCATCTCAAAGTGGACGCCCTTGAAGATTACCTCTTTGACAACGCCTACCAGCTGACCCTCCAGCGGGGTGACGATCTCGATATCCTCGGGCCTCACCACCACCTGCACGCTCTCCTCGGTTTTAAAGCCGCGGTCCACACAGGAGAATTCCTTGCCGGAGAAGGATACCAAAAAGTCCCGCAGCATCACGCCGTCCACGATGTTGGATGCGCCGATAAAGTCCGCCACAAAGGCGTTTTTGGGCTCATTGTAGATCTCCTCCGGAGTGCCGATCTGCTGGATCTTGCCGCCGTTCATCACAACGACGGTATCGGACATGGTGAGGGCCTCCTCCTGGTCGTGGGTCACATAGACAAAGGTGATGTTCATCTCGCGCTGCAGCCGCTTGAGCTCCAGCTGCATCTCCTTGCGCAGCTTGAGGTCCAGCGCGCCGAGAGGTTCGTCCAGCAAAAGGATCTCCGGCTGGTTGACCAGACTGCGCGCGATGGCCACGCGCTGCTGCTGCCCACCGGACATCTGGCCGATGCTGCGGCGCTCAAACCCCTTGAGGCCCACCACCTCCAGCATATTGCGCACCTTGCGGCGGATGGTCTCCTCGTCCAGCTTTTTGAGCCGCAGGCCGAAGGCCACGTTTTCAAACACGTTGAGGTGCGGGAACAGCGCGTATTTTTGGAACACCGTGTTCACCGGCCGCTTATACGGCGGTATGCCGGTGATATCCCTCCCCTTAAAATTCACCGTGCCCGCATTGGGCTCCAAAAAGCCCGCGATCAGGCGCAGGGTCGTGGTTTTGCCGCAGCCGGAAGGACCCAGCAGCGTCACAAATTCCTTATCGTGAATGTCCAGGTCCAGCCCGTCCAAAATACGCTGCCCATCGAAATCCACCACGATATCCTGCAAAGATACGATCACCGAATTATCCATAGCTGAATCGATTCCTCCCTATACGATCCGTCCGCTGCCTGTGCGCCGGGGATGAAGCGCCGCGTCAGCCCTTTTGCCCAAACAGCAGCGAGCTGTACCCTCCCGCTGCGCGGGGCGGCCACTCCGCCATCCCGCCGCGAAAGAACACAGCCGTTTCTCGAAAAGCCCCTGAATAAATCACGGCCGACGCCTTGGCATGCATTCCAGATTTATTCAGAGGCTCCCATCGTTATTTTGTCTATCTTAATCAATCCATGTCGAAATGTCAATCGGTGCGGGAGAATTCCCGAAAAGTTTGAATATTTGACGGAAACGGGCGGCTCAAACCCGTCATTTTTTTGCACTTTCCCGACCCGGATTCTACACGTTCCTTCTACTCGGCCGCTTCATTCTTCTGCTGCAGCGCAGGGTCCGCCTTGTCCTGCCCGGAGACGATCCATTCGGCCTCCGTCCGGCAGAAAGCCTCCACCACGCTGCCGTCCACGCAGTACACCGCCGGGTCGCCCTCTGCCTGCATATAATAGCCGTCCGTGCCAATGGAATAGCAAAGCCTTTTCTCCCCGTCTCCGGTCACGGCGCGCACGGTGACCAGCGGCGCGTCCAGCCCATAATCCGCGAGGCGCGCCGGGGTGGTGATCTGGCCCGATACATAGCCGCTCAAAGCCGATAGCAGCGCATCCAGCGCGGCGCTGTCCAGCTCCGCCTCCGGGTCCGAGGCCAGGCGCCACACGGTCTGGTACTCGGCTGTGCCGGCCTCAGCTTCGGTTTCGGTATTTTGTGCTCCCGGTGCGGAGGCGGCATCGCCCTGGCGGTCCTCCGCTGTCACGGCCTCGGACACCGCCTTGAGATGCACCGTAAACGCCTCCCCTGTGCCGGAGACCTCGTATTCAATCTCCTCCAGCGCGCTGCTGGTCAGGCCCGCCGGGTTGAAGGGCTCGAACAGCTCCTCCTTGCTGTATTCAAAGCAGGCCGCCTTGGAGGATGCCACCGTGTAAACATCTGCACCGCCGTCCTTTTGCAGGTAGATGTCGCCGGTGATGCCATTGGTATCGCCAAAGCGGAAGGTATGGGTCTGCTCCTCTGCCGTTACCTCCACGGTGACCAGCGGCACATCGATGCCGTAGTCCTCCCCTTCTCCGGGTTCCAGGCAGCGCTTCGCATTCAGCGCGCAGAGGGCGGAGGCCATCGTGTCGCACAGCGACTGGCTGATGTGATACGACGGGTCGCCCTCCAGGGTCCAGACGCCGCCGCTGTAATCCAGTGTGACCGTCTCGCCGCCGTAGGTGTAAGCGATGCGGGTCAGGCTGTCTACCGCAAAGGAGGAGAGCGGGATTGTCCCCTCCTGCGCGTCGCTGGCGGCCTGTTCGGCCCGCTCGTTGGCGCGGGTGAGCGCCAGCAGACCGGCCCCCAACACCGCGGTCAGCGCCAGCAGGATCAGGAGTATCTTCTGTTTTGCCTTCACTGCCACGCCCCCTTATCTTCTGCGCCGGGAGATGGTGACCACCGCGCCCGTCAGCAGCAGTGCCGCGGGCAGTACGATCACAAACACCAGCCCCAGTGCGGACGCCGTGCCGGTGGGCACCGTCAGCCGTTCGGCCTCCAGAGCCTTGGCCTCAATGAGGATGGAGCTGGACTGCCCGGCAAGGGACGCCGCACATCCCAGCAGGAAGGTCTTGTTTCCGGGCACCGCGTCATAGACTGCCTCGTCGTCCACATAGCCGCAGCCGATCCAGATCACCTCCGCGTTTGTTTCATCCTGTTCCGCATAGGCAGCCAGTGTGAACGGGCCGTCCAGGTCGCCGTCCTCGCGCTCGGTCACAGTCATATCGTAGCCGGCCGTCTTGCTGTAGGCGGCATCGGACGTGACAAGCAGTGCCTCGGATACCACGCCGTCCACTTCCTCCTGCCGGATGCCCTGCGCCATGCGCAGCAGCACATATCGCCCGGTGTCCACACCGTCCAGCGCGGTGCTCTCGGTGGGCGTGCCATAGTCCGGCAGCAGGTAGTAGCTGTATCCGTTCAGGCTGTAATTCGCGTTCCCCTCCACGACCAGGCCCTCCACACGGGCCAGGCCGAATTCCTGCATCAGGGCATCCAGGTTGGGCGTGCCGACGCTGGCATCGGTCATCAACAGCAGCTTGCCGCCCGCCGCCAGGTAATCCCGCAGCTGGCCCATCTCATCCACCAGGCTGCCCGCGCCGGAAAAATCGCTGGTGGGATAGTTGACGATCAGAAGATCGCAGTCTTCGGGAATGGTATGGTTGAGAAGGTTCAGCTCGTTCACCGCAATGTTCTGCTGTTCCAGCGCATCGGCCAGCGCGCCGGATACGCCCAGCTCGCCATGGTTCACGGTATAATACGCAGTGCTCTGCGCCCCGCTGGTCAGCCGGTAGATGGTGGAGGTGATCTGCGCTTCTCCGTTGAATTTCAGATCGTAGGTGCCGGTATAATAATAGCTGCTGTAGTCGTACTCGTACAGCTCGTTTTCGTCGATCACTGCGCCGTTCCCGCCGGCCTCCACGATCAGGCTGCCCGGCGAGGCATTCTGTGCATTGTGCTGCGCCGCAAAGGTGGGGTAGACGGCCGGGTCCTTCTGCTGCCAGGTCAGATGGCTGCTCTCGGCCGCATAGCGATCCAAAAGGCGCACCACCAGGGTATCCTCGGCGCCGGTCTCGCACAGGTAATACACGGTCACGTCCTGCTCCAGCGCCCGCACCAGCTGCACGGAGCTCTCGTCCAGCGTATACAGCCCGGCCTCCGAGAGATCAAACTGGGTGTACTTGGCCGGGATGGCCTGCACCAGCAGGTTCACCAACACCGCCAGCGTCACGACCGCCGCCGTGATTGCGCTGGCAAAAAGGCCGTTGTAAAATACCCGTCCCCCGTCCGCCGGGGCCGCGCGCAGCAGCCGCCAGCCGGAGAACCGGGCCTGTTTTTTTCTGCTGCCCTCCGCGCTGTCCTGCGGCTCCTGCCGGGCATTCGCATCGCTTGCCGCCGGCTGCATGGCCGGCACGCGCTCCTGCTTTTCTGCCCGGCTGTCCGTATTCTTTTGGTTCTTCTTCATCGTCTGTGCCCCCTCTCAGTTCCAGCGGCGCTTTTCCAGCGTCTGCCCGGTGAGGAACAAAAACAGCGCGGTCACACTGCCGTAGTACACCAGCGCCGGGATGGAAAAGCTGCTGTTTACAAAATCCTCAAAGGGCATAAACAGGCACAGCGCCTCCAGCACGGCGCTGAACGCCTCGATGAGCCAGGCGCTGCGCAGCGTGAACAGAGCCGCCAGCCCCAGCGAGCAGGCCGCGAACAGCCCGCAGCCCAACAGCAAGCTTTTGCTGCGCAGGCCGGCACACAGTGCCAAAACGGCAGCCAGCACCGTGAACACCGCCAGCGCAGCGGCGCTGCCCGCGCTGAACAGCGAGCGGAGGCTGGGCATCAGGTAGGTGAGCAGCATCACCGCAAAGCTGGCTACCGCCGCGATGATCTGGTTTTCGGTGAGGCCGGAGATCCACTCCCCGATGGCGATGGACGCGCACCCCAATAAAAAATAGCACAAAAGACTTGCAAAGGAGGCCACCACGGCCGTGCCTGTGGCGCCCAGCGCCCACAGGATGAGGATCATCACTGCCTGCACGGCGCACACCAGCCCAAAAATCGCGCACATGGACAAAAACTTGCCCAGCACGATGCCCCAGACGGACACCGGGCTCGTAAGCAGCAGTTGATCCGTGCGGTTTTTGCGCTCCTCGGCCAGGCTGCGCATCGTGAGCACCGGGATATAGATCAGGAACACGAAAATCGTCCGGTACAGCGTGTAATAACCGAAATCGGTCACGCCGTAGCCCAGGTTCAGGGCCAGGTAATAGATGCCCGTCACAGCCACCATAAAGGCGGTGAGCACATAGCCCAGCATCCCGTGGAAGCTGCTGCGCACCTCGCGCTTCAAGATTGCCAGCATCGCTTATTCCTCCTTTTCGCCTTCCGTCTCCCCGGCCGGCCCGGCGTCCGCCTCGGTCAGCTCCAAAAAGACTTCTTCCAGATTTTTGGTCTCCGCCGTGAGCTCCAGCACCGTGCAGCCAGCCGCCGCCAGCGCGCGGGAGACCTCGGCGCGTTTGTCCGCGCCGGACGCGCTCTGCGCGGTGAAGGTGACCTCTCCTTCCTGCTCATGCTCCACCTCGACCTGCTCGACGCCCGGCACGCTTTGCACCGCCGCCAGCACCGCCGCCCGGCTGCCCAGCGCCGTGGCGCGCAGCAGCCCATGGGAGGTGAGACGGGCGCTCAGTTCCTCCGGTGTGCCGGTGGCCGCCAGACGCCCGTCGGAGAGGATCAGCACCTGCTCGCACACGGCCTGCACCTCGCTCAGGATATGGCTGGACAGGATCACCGTATGCTTGCGTCCCAGCTCCCGGATCAGGCTGCGCAGCTCGATCACCTGCGCCGGGTCCAGCCCCACGGTCGGCTCATCCAGGATGATGATCTGCGGGCTGCCCAGCAGCGCCTGCGCCACGCCCACCCGCTGGCGGTATCCCTTGGAAAGGTTGTGGATGAGCCGCGGCAGCACCTCCTCCAGCCCGGTGCGACGGGCCGCGCGCAGCACCTGGCTTTTGCGTTCGGCCTTTTTTACCTGTTTGAGCTCCGCCGCAAACAGCAGGTACTCCTCCACCGTCATATCCGGATAGAGGGGCGGCTGCTCGGGCAGGTAGCCGATGCAGGCCTTGGCCGCCGCGGCGTCCTCCGGCAGCTCATGCCCGTTGATCTTCACCATGCCGCTCGTGGCGGACAGATAGCCGGTAAGGATGTTCATAATCGTAGACTTTCCTGCGCCGTTCGGCCCCAAAAGGCCGTAGATCTGGCCATCCTCCACGGTGAACGACAGGTCGTTTACCGCAAAGCGGCTCCCATATTTTTTGGTTAGATGCGATACTTCGATCACGTTGACACACCCCTTATTATATAAGTATAAGCGTCGCATATCCGCACTGCGCCGGGATGCTTTATCCAAGGATACTTTACGCCCGTGTTCCTGCTGCCGCGCTGTGCGCGCTCCCCGGATCAGCTGCGGGCAGGCTGCGGTAAACTTTTCCACCAGATATTTTTGCATAAAAATGTGTTCAAATTGCGTAGGAAATGTTAGCATCCCGGGAAAATACGGCTTGGCCGGTGCTTTCGAGCCCATCTGCGCCGGCCCAGGGTTTCACTCCATATGTGCGCGGCCAAGCCCGGGATGCTCCATCCGGGACGGCAGATGCAGCACCTCCCGCCTGTGCTCCGCGCAATATTGCTCAATACCGCCCGATCGCGCCGGGGTACGCATACGCACGCGCCAGCAGCGGGCCCTTTGCCCCCATCGTGAACGCGATATCGCTGCTGCGGATGGACAGCAGCTCCATCCCCGGATGCAGCTCCAGCGCAGCCAGCAGCTCCGGCGGCAGGCGCACCTGCCCCTGCGGCCCAAGCCGCAGCCAAGCATAGCGCCGCCCCTTATAGGGCGCCAGCACTCCTTCCGGCGCGGACGCATCCGCCAGCGACGGGCATTCGGCCAGGATATGGCTCAGCTTTGAGCCCGCCAGCAGCCGGCGGGCTGTGACGCAAAAACCGCCCGTCACCTTGCTCCCGGTAAAAATGACGGCCGTCTCGTCCTGCTCCAGGCCATACTCCCGCACAGCCTGAGGCGGCAAGCACACTGTCCCGTCCGGCCGGATCACCGAAAAACCAAAGATAAATTTTCCCCCTTTGTTGAGCTGCGGCATAAAATTTCCTCCTTCTCTTTTTGACCACACTGTGGTATACTGCTACTATAAATCAAAATTACTTTCTATATAGAGTAGTACAATAATGTAGCTTTGTCAAGGAGGATCTTTATGCTCTCAAAACCTGCCGCTATGCTCGCGGGCCTAATCTGCAAGCGCCCGCTCAATGCCTACGAGATCATCAAGCAGCTCACCTATATGAACGTGCGCTGGTGGTTCAACGTAGGGGATTCCACCGTATATGCCACGCTCAAAACGTTGGAAAAGCGCGCGCTGATCTCCGGCACTGCCGAAAAAGCCGGCAACATGCCGGAGCGCACGGTGTACACCTCACCAAAAAAGGCGAGGCCGCCTTACGCGAGACCCTGCGGGCCTTTATCCTGCAATTTGATTACGATACAACGCCTTTTTCCATTGCCGCCTTCTTTTTGGACATTTTTCCGCCGGAGGAACAGCGCAGCCTCTTGCTCCAGCGCTTCGCGCTGTTAGAAAAATACCGCGCCGGGCTGGAACAGCAGCTCTGCGCCGCATGGGAACAGGAGGTTCCCGCGTTCCACGCCGCCAACGTCCGGCGGATGATGGATCTGGTGGACGCCGAGCGTACCGGCACCCAGCGCCTGCTGGAAAGCTGCGCGCAGCCGTAACCGCCGCAAAAAAAGCCTCCGGCCGGGCCGCCGCAGATCAGCGGCGTCCGCCGGAGACTTTTTGAGCTTATTCTTTTAAGCCTGACACTTTTTTCACCCCGGGGATCAGCATGCCGCCCACCGCGTTGCCTGCGGTGATCACCACGATGCGCACCAGCGCCTGCACCGACCAGAGCCCGGCCGCCGAAAAATAGAACATATCGGCGATGCAGTGCTCAAACCCGCAGAGGATGAACGCGGCCACGCAGGCGAACAGCAGCAGCGGGTTCTGCGTGGATTTATACCCGTCCACCGCCGCGTACATCAGCAGCCCGCAGAACACGCCCAGGATCAGAAGGCTGCCCAGGCTGTCCGCCAGCTTGGGCTGGCACAGCTGCGCGGCCTTTTCGGCCAGGGACGCGATGCGGCTGGCCCGCACCGCCGCGCCGGCCAGGGCCGTACCGGCCAGGTTGCCCAGCCAGATCACCGCCAGCTCCACCCAGTAAGAGGCAGGCTGGTTGACCGCATAGCCCACCTTGCCGGTGAACAGGTTGAGCCCGTGGACGCAGATGATGTACAGCCCTACCGCAAAGAGCACCGCGCCCGCCAATCGGCTTTCCATTGAGAGGAACACCGTGCCGCCGATGCCGATGGCCATACCGGCCAACACCGCCAACAGGAAACTTACCAGCTTCTTTTTCATAAACATCCTCTTTCCTGCGCCCGGAAACAAAAAGGGCGCACCTTCCTGTGTGCGCCCAGACGGTCGGCAAAAAACGCATTGCGTTTGGCCATACTCCCTGTGGTCCTGTCCACTTCCGTCAGTTATACGGCCTGCCATTATTTTAACATGGCCGTCCGCCGCCGTCAACCGTTTTGTTTGCGTACTGCGCCTTTCTGCCGGACCCTGCTCCAACCGGCGGCAGTACGGAGCGGATGTATATTTTAGAAACAAAAATCGCCGCCCTCCTTTTGAGAGAGCGGCGCAGCTACCTTCTGGAACCGTACATTACTTGCGGTTGAAGCGACGGTTAAAGCGCTCAACGCGTCCGCCGGTGTCAACCAGCTTCTGCTTGCCCGTGTAGAACGGGTGGCACTTGGAGCAGACTTCGACGTGGATCTCGGGCTTCGTGGAACGAGTGTGGATCACGTTGCCGCACGCACAGGTGATGGTGCAGTCAACATACTTCGGATGGATACCCTGTTTCATTGTTTTCACCTCAATTCTGGTTCTGACGTTCTGGGGCCATATTTGATGTATGTGCCCATCACAACCTTCAATATCGGCTACCCCGTCGAGCGGCCTTGGAAACGATTGCTGTAATAGTATAGCACGTTTTTGCCAAAATGCAAGGGGCATGGATCGAATTTTTATCCCACCCGCTGCTTTTTGTCCAGCCGCATCTTGTCGGCGATCATCGCAATAAACTCGGAGTTGGTGGGCTTGCCACGCAGGTTGTGGATCGTGTAGCCAAAATAGCTGTTCAGCGTATCCACATCGCCCCGGTCCCACGCCACCTCGATGGCGTGGCGGATGGCCCGTTCCACACGGCTGGCCGTGGTGCCGTTCTTTTTGGCGATCTCGGGGTAGAGCCGTTTTGTCACGGCGTTGATGTACTCCGGGTCGTCCATGGTCAGCAGGATGGCGTCCCGCAAAAACTGGTAGCCCTTGATGTGGGCCGGTACGCCGATCTGGTGCAGGATTTCGGTCACGGTCAGCTCGTCGCTGTCCACGCAGGTATGCACGGCGCGGCGCTCCTGGCCTCCCGCCATCTTCAGCACCCGGCTTGCCAGCACGTTTTCGTCAAAGGGCTTCACAAAATAGTACGCAAAGCCCGCATCCAGCAGCTCCTGCTCCATCTCCTCGCTCTGGAACGCGCCCGTGACGAAAAAGGCCGTGTGCCTCTCACCCGCCGCATTGTAGCGCTGCTTGACCGTCAGCGCATCCAACCCCGGCATAAAGGCGTCCAGCAAAACCACCTGCGGCCGCAGTGTGAGCATCTTTTGCAGCACCTTGGTGCCGTCCTTTTCCACCACGGTCACTTCAACGCCCTTTTGCTCCAACGCTTCGCGGCAACGGGCCGTTACCTCTGCTGCGGTATCTGACATCAAAAATCTTACTTTGTCCATTGTTCTTTCCTCCAATGCGTGCAGTTCCCTTAACAGCCTCTATTTTACCATATTTTCCCAAAGATTTCAACTCTTTTTATTGTATTTTTTTGGCAATCGGGCAAATTTTATCAGGAAACTGTATTTTATACCGCCTTTTCCAAGGTAGAGCGCGAATTTTTCTGGACAAGCCCAAAAGCCGTGCTATGCTGGACACAATCAAAGAGGAGCGCGGTGAAAGGGGCGTTTTTATGTCCATGAGCCAAGTAGAAGGTCTTGCCTTCTTCTGCCTGCCGCAGGACGCCTCCCACCTGCGGGGCGCCCTGGCCGGGCTGGCGCAGGAGGCCCACATCGGCGAGAGCCTCTTTAAAGCCATCCGGCGCAAGCTGGATTTTGATCGCGTCCCGTTTGAAAAGAATCTTTCGGTGCTTTCGGGCGGGCAGAAAAAAGGATGCTGTTGGCCAAAAGCCTCTGCGAGCAGACGCATCTCTATATGCGGGACGAGCCGCTGAACTTCATCGACCTGCACTTCCGGATGCAGATCGAGCATCTTATCCGGGAATTTGTGCCCACGATGCTGTTCGTGGAGCATGACCGCGCGTTCCTGCAGGCAGTGACCGCGCGCACCTTATCCCTTTAAGCGTCCGGCCTCCCGTCTGTAAAGCGGGAGGCCGGCCTATACCTATATAAGGAACCTCTGAACAAATCACGCCCTTCGGGCTTGGCACGCATCTTGCC
>CAZYAX010000004.1:0-15538 GCA_964646195.1 uncultured Faecalibacterium sp.
CGGCAATCTGCATACCAGATTTATTCAGAGCTTCCCTTATAGTGTATCCGGCTCATCCGTTAAAATCCATCTTTTTACAGCAGGGCTCTGCGGCCCGTGCAAGAAAGGCAGCTTTGCGGCGAAAAGCTGCATCGGGAGCGGCGCTCAACGCAAACATCCATATGCTGGCTGCCGGTAAAGCCCCTCGCGCGCGATCACCTGCCGTACGGCGGGCGGCAGGGCATCCCCGCACGCATCGCCCGCAGCCAGACGGCGGCGCAGCTCGCTGCTGGCCATGGGCAGCGCTTCGGTCTTTGCAAACAGGATACGGCTGCCGGAGGGGTCCAGGTGCTTTGCCTTGGCGTGCAGCGCGAGGTCATCTCCCACCTCGCGGCTCACCACCACCGCATGGGCCAGGCGCAGGATGTCCTCCCAGCGGTGCCACCGCTCAAACGAGAACAGCATATCGCTGCCCACCGTCAGATACAGCCGCGCGCCGGGGTATTCCCGCGCCAGCATCTCCAGCGTAAGCACGGTATAGTTCCGCCGCCCGGCGCGGGCCTGCTCAGCCTCCCAGCCGCTGACCTCCACGCGGGGCACAGCGGGCCGCGGCCCCCCGGCCAGCGCATAAAAGCAGCCGCACATTTCCAACCGCAGCGCGGCGGGGGTGGCACTGGCCGCCTTGTGGGGCGGCACGCCTGCGGGCATGACCACCGCCAGGTCCGGCCGCACGCGCGCGGCGGCGGCGCGCAGGTTGTTGAGATGGCCGTTGTGGGGTGGGTCGAAGGTGCCGCCGTATAAAAGCAGCCTCATTTCAGCAGGCCGGCGTAGGCGCTATCCTTTTTCTTTTGCAGGTAGAGCACGAACTTGGAGCCAATCACCTGCACGCAGTCTGCGCCGGTGGCACCGGCCAGCAGGCCGGCGGCCTCTCGCGCGCTGTACAGGCTGGAATCCAGCACCTTGAGCTTGATCAGCTCCCGCGCGTCCAGACAGTCCTTCACGCCTTGGATCAGGGTCTCGTCGATCTCACCCTTGCCGATTTGGAACACGGGGTCCATGGTATTGGCTTTGCCCCGCAAAATTGCTCTCTGTTTACTCGTCATAGTTTTATACGCTCCGTTTCCTCATCTTTTGACAGAACCGCCGCCTCATCGCGCCCGGCGCAGGGCCGTCCTGTTTTATTTCGCGGTTATTTTCCATTTTGTAAAAAATCCGGCAGCTGCGCCTCCAGCTTTTCCAGCGCGCGGCCGCGGTGGCTGATGGCGTCCTTTTCGCCGGGAGTCAGCTGCGCGTAGCTGCGGCCCCCGGCGTTGGGGCGCTTGCCGCCGCCCGGCACGCCGCACTCGTCCGGGATAAACAGGGGGTCGTACCCGAAGCCATAGTCGCCGGGCATCCGCGCCTGCGCGACGCGGCCGGGGCACTCGCCCATACAGGTGAGGCTGGCCCCGGACGGCAGCATGAAGCACACCGCCGACACGAACCGCGCGGCGCGCCGGCCTTCCGGCACGTTCTGCATGGCCGCAAGGAGTTTATCGTTGTTGGCCTCGTCGTCGCCGTGGTGGCCGCAGTAGCGGGCGCTGAAAACGCCCGGAGCGCCGCCCAGCGCGTCCACGCACAGGCCGGAGTCGTCGGCAATGGTGGGCAGGCCGCTGGCCTTGCAGATGGCCTCGGCCTTGATGCGGGCGTTCTCGGCGAAGGTGGCGCCGGTCTCCTCCGGTTCCAGGGTGATGCCGAGATCCTTTTGGCTCACCACCGTATGCCCCTGCGCTTCCAGGATACGGCGCAGCTCTTTCAGTTTCCCGGCGTTTCCCGTCGCCGCACAAATTTTTAAGTGCATAGGTTTACATGTCCTCGTGGTTGATTATTTTTCCGGCCTTTTTTAAAAAAGGCTTCGGCGAAAAAACTTTTGATACAGCGGAGCAGAGGCCGTCTATCGGCTGGCTAAACGCATATGACCGCTTGACGGGCCTTTATGCAAAAGCGTCCTGCCCCTCTGCGGAGCTGCCTTGCAGCCCCGGGGATTCCAAAGGGGCCCGCAGGCCCCTTGGCCGTGCCCGCCGCCTCGGAACCAGGCGCGGCTTTTTCCGCCGCTTTTTGGCCGGCCAAAAGGCGGCAACGTTTAGGCCAGAACCATCTGGCCTACCCCGGCAGCAGCTCCTGCGCAAATGCCGCCGGGTCAAAGGGAAGCAGATCGTCGATCCCTTCCCCCACGCCGATAAACCGCACCGGCAGCCCCAGCCGCTGCTTGACCGAAACCACGCACCCGCCCTTGGCGGTGCCGTCCAGCTTGGTCAGGATCAGCCCGGTGGCGTCCGCCGCCTTGCAGAACTCCCTGGCCTGACTGATGGCGTTTTGCCCGGTGATGGCGTCCAGCACCAGCAGCGTTTCGAGGCTGGCTTCGGGTGCGGCCTTGCGTACACTGCGGCTGATCTTGGCCAGCTCGTTCATCAGGTTGGCCTTGTTGTGCAGCCGCCCCGCCGTGTCCGCGATCACCATGTCGTAGCCGCGCGCCGTGGCGGACTTGACCGTGTCGAAGATCACCGCCGCCGGGTCGGCGCCCTCGCCCGCCTTGACGATGGGTACCCCGGCCCGCCCGGCCCAGATGTCCAGCTGCTCGCTGGCCGCCGCGCGGAAGGTGTCGCCCGCGGCCAGCATCACGCGCCGGCCCTGGCTCTTGTAGTAGTTTGCCATCTTGGCGATGCTCGTGGTCTTGCCTACGCCGTTTACGCCGATCACCAGGATCACTGCGGGGGTGCCGTCCAGCTCCATATCGCCAAACGGCTCCATTTCCTCGCGCACCACGTCCCGCAGCGCGTCCAGCGCCTGCGCGCCGGTCTTGAGATGCTCGCGCTGCACCCGGTTGCGCAGCTGGTCCACCAGCCGCACCGCCACGTCCGCGCCGGTGTCCGCCAGAATCAGCTGCTCCTCCAGCTCGTCGTAGGTATCGTCGTCGATCTCGCCGCCTGTCAGGGTGTTGACGATGTTGCCCCAAAAGCCCGTGCGGGTCTTTTGCAGGCCGTCCTCCATCTTTTTCTTGTCGCGTCCAAATAAGCCCATACTGTGCCTCCATGCCGGTTTTCTTTATGGTATCAGGAAATAAGGGTCGCGTCAACGTTTTCCAGGTCCAGCTTTAAAAGTTTTGACACGCCGTCCTCCTGCATCGTCACGCCGTACAGCACGTCGGCAGCCTCCATGGTGCCGCGGCGGTGGGTGATGACGATAAACTGCGTTTTGTCCGCGATGCGCCGCAGGTACTGCGCATAGCGGCTCACGTTGGCGTCGTCCAGCGCGGCCTCGATCTCGTCCAGGATGCAAAACGGCGCGGGGTTGACCGCCAAAATTGCAAAATAGATGCTGATGGCCACCAACGCCTGCTCGCCGCCCGAAAGCGCCGTGAGGCTCTTGATTACCTTGCCCGGCGGGGCCACGTGGATCTGGATGCCCGTGGTGAGCACGTCGGTCTCGTCCTCCATGTACAGGTACGCCTCGCCGCCGCCGAACAGCTCGCGGAAAATGCGGCCAAAGTTTTCGTTGATCACGCGGAAGCTGTCCGTGAAAATCTCCCGCATCTGGCTGCTCAGCTCATTGATCATGCGGGTCAACTCGTTTTTGCTGCCCTCCACGTCGTTGACCTGCGCGCGCAGCGTGTCGTAGCGCTGGCGCACCTCCTTGTATTCCTCGATGGCGCCCACGTTCACGCTGCCCAGCGCACGGATCTTGCCGCGCAGCTCGGCCACCTGCGCGCGCAGGGCGGCCACGCTCTCAAACTCCACGCACAGCTTTTCCGCCTCCGAGACGGTGAGCTGGTACTCGTCCCACAGCTTTGCCACCGTTTGGTCATACTCGGCCTCGGCGGCCGCCTTGCGCTCGGCCAGGCGCGCCATTTCCTGGCTCATGCTCTCGCGGGCCTCGGCGGCGCGGCGGGCGCGGGCGTTGGCCTCGGTCTCCGCCTGCTGGCGCTCCATGCGGCTGCCGGTGGCCGCGCGGATGTCCGCCTCCTTTTGCGCAATGTTCTCCTGGCTGCGGGCCTTGTCCGCCTCGATCTGCGCGATGGCGGCGCGCTTTTGGCCGCTGGCCTCGCGCAGGGCCGCGATGCTTTTTTCCAGCTCGGCCTTATGGCCCACCGCCTCGCGGCTGTGCAGCTGCAAGCTCTCGATGGCGCTGCGGTGCAGCTCGGCGTCCTTTTGCCTGGCCAGCTGCTCCAAGCGCTTGGCGCTCAGCGCATCCGCCAGGCGGCTGCGCGTGGCCAAAAAGCTGTCGTCGCCTTCGGCCAGCTGGCTCAGCTCGCTGCTCAGCGCCTCGATCTCGCGGCCCAAGCTCGCGTCCTCGGCGGCGGCCCGTTCGGCCTCGGCACGGCTGGCCGCGATCTGCGTCTCCAGCTGCTCGATCTCACCGGCGCGCAGCGTCACGGCGGCCTCCAATTGGCTGATCACAGTGTCCAGCCTCTTCTTTTCGGCCTCGGCGCGCACACGGTCGTTGCCGGCCGTGATCTGCTCGCTGGCCGTGGCGGTGAGCTCGGCCTGGATGGCGTCCACCTGAGCCTTGCATTTATCCGTCGCGTCCTGCGCGGCGGTGCGCTGCTTTTGCAGGCGGGCCAGCGTTTCGCGCAGGGTGTCGATCTCCTGCCGGCGGGTGAACAGCCCCGCCGACCGCTGCACGCTGCCGCCCGTAAAGCTGCCGCCCGCGTTGATCACCTGGCCGTCCATCGTGACGACCTTGTTGCGGTAGCCCAGCGACCGCGCCACGCGGGAGGCCTCGTTGATCTCGTCCACCACCACGATGCGGCCCAGCAGGTTGGAGATGACCCGCTCATACTTTGCGTCCGCCGTCACCAGGGTGCTGGCCAGCCGCGCGGAGCCCGTAAGCTCCCCGCGGAAGACCCCCGGCTGCACCGTATCCAGCGGCAAAAAGGTGGCGCGGCCGGCGCGCTCGTCCCGCAGCAGGGCAATGGCCGCCTTGGCGGCGCTCTCGCCGTCCACCACGATGTTTTGCAGCGCCGCGCCCAGCGCCGTCTCCACGGCCACCTCACAGCCCGGCTGCACCTTTAAAATGGCGGACACCGGCCCCACGATGCCCCGCAGGCGGCGGCCCGCCGCCGCGCGCATCACAGTCTTGACCGAGTTCTGGTAGCCGTCCATATTGCGTTCCAGCTCCCGCAGCACCGCAAGGCGTTGCTGCGCCGCTTCGGCCTCGCGGTCGATGCTCTGCTCGTTTTGATCCGCCTCGTCCAGACTCTTTTTGCGGGCTGCCAGCTTGAGCTCCAGCCCGCTTTTTATATTGGCCAGCCGCCGCTCATCGCCGGCCAGCACACCCAAATATTTTTCGGTGTCGGCGCGGTCGCGGGTCATCTCATCCAGCTGCTGGCGGCTGTGGACGCAGTCCTCCCGCGCGGCGGCCAGGCGCTCCCCGGCCGTTTCGGCCGCGCTCCGGGCGGACGCTGCGGCCACGCGGCTGGCGGTCTGGCGTTGGGTCAGCTGGGCCAGGGTGCCGTTCACCGCACCGCGCCGCGCACCGGAGGCCGCGTTCTCGCTCTGGATGCGTTCCAGCTCTTCGTTGATCTGCGCGATCTCCCCTTCCAGCGCGGCGGCCCCGGCCTCGATGGCCCGGATGGCCTCCTCGTGCGCGGCCACATCAGCGGCGATCTGCTCGCGGCTCTCTTCGCCGCGGATGATCTCCTCCTCTAAGCTGGCAATGCTCTGGTCATTGTGCGCAATGTCGTTTTGCAGCACGGCGATGTTCTTTTCGCTGCCGCTCATTTCCTCCGTGATGCTGCGGATATCCCCATTCAGGCGCTCGATCTCGATGGTAAGCCTCTGCGCCTGCATCCGGATCTCCTCAGCCTCGGCCTCGGCGTCCTTGCCCTCCCGGTCCAGGCGGGTATAGTCCGCCTCGGCGGTCTCGTAGTTGCGCTGCTGTTGGCGCACGGTCTCACGGGCGCGGCGCACGCCGTCGCTCCACAGCGTTACCTCCAGGCTCTTGCGCCGGGCCGCCAGATCCAAAAAGCGCTGGGCCTTTTCGCTCTCCTTTTCCAGCGGGCCCACGCGGCTTTCCAGCTCGCCCAGGATGTCCCGCAAACGCTCCAGGTTTTCCTCGGCGGCGGCAAGGCGGCGCTCGGCCTCGTTTTTGCGGTAGCGGTACTTGGCGATGCCGGACGCCTCCTCAAAGATCTCGCGCCGCTCGCTGCCCTTGGCGGCCACGATCTCTGCGATGCGGCCCTGCCCGATGATGGAGTAGCCGTCCCGCCCAAGGCCCGTGTCCAGCAGCATTTCGTAGATGTCCTTTAAGCGGCAGCTCTGGCCGTTGATGGTGTACTCGCTATCGCCGGAGCGGTAGTATTTGCGGCCCACAGTCACCTCGTCGGCGTCCACGTCCAGCGCGCGGTCGGTGTTGTCCAGCGTGAGGCGCACCATGGCGTAGCCCATGGCCCCGCGCTGGCTGGTACCGCCGAAGATCACGTCCTCCATTTTACCGGTGCCGCGCAGCTGGCGGCTGCTGGTCTCGCCCATCACCCAGCGGATGGCGTCCGAGATGTTGCTCTTGCCCGAGCCGTTGGGCCCCACCACGCCGGTAATGCCCGCGCCGAAGGAGATCTTTACTTTATCCGGGAAGCTCTTGAAGCCCTGGATTTCCAGTTCTTTTAATACCATTGATCCATCTTTCCTGTCTGTGCAGGGGTCAGTCCTGCACCACTCCCAGCAGCTTGAGCGCCTCGCGGGCGGCATGCTGCTCGGCGATCTTCTTGCTGCGTCCCTCGCCCCGGGCCACGCGGTTGGAGTTGAAACGCACCGCCACCACAAAATGCTTGTCGTGGTCAGGGCCGGTCTCCCGCTCTACGACGTAGCTCAGCCGCTCCTCGGGGTTTTGCTGCACGATCTCCTGCAGGCGGGTCTTGTAATCCGCCTCGGCGTGCTTGCCCTCGGTGATAAAGGGCAAAATAAAGCCCTTTGCCACCTCCATGCCGCCGTCCAGATACAGCGCCGCGATCAGCGCCTCAAAGGCGTCGGACACCACGCTGGGCCGCTCGCGGCCACCGCAGCGCTCCTCGCCCTTGCCCAGCCGCAGGTATTCGCCCAGGTGGATCTCCTTGGCAAACTGGAACAGCGCCCCCTCGCTGACGAGGCTGGCACGGATGCGGGTCAAGTCTCCCTCCGGCCGGTCGGCGTAGGCATGGAACAGATAGTCTGCCGAGACGATCTGCAGCACGCTGTCGCCCAAAAATTCCAGCCGTTCGTTGTGCTCCACCGGGGTGCGGCTCTCGTTGGCAAAGCTCGTGTGCGTCAGCGCCGTGGTGAGCAGCCGCGGGTTTTTAAAGGTGTAGCCGATGATTTTTTCCAGCTCATGCATTGCGTTTTGTTCACACCTTTCTCACTGTGCCGGGGTCAATTCGTCCAGCGCGGCCTGCATGGTGCCGCACAGGTCGTTGTCCACGCAGAGCTTGGCCTGCCGGATGGCGTTTTTGACGCCCTTGGCCTTGGACGAGCCGTGCGCCTTGATCACCGGGGCCTTTGCGCCCAGGAACGGCGCGCCGCCGTACTCCTCGCTGTCCATGCGGTGCTTGAGGTCGGCCACGCCGCTCTTGAGCAGCAGGTAGGCCATCTTGCCGCCGAGGTTCGCCATAAACATATCCTTGAGCATACCCAGCAGCATCTTGGCCACGCCCTCGGTCAGCTTGAGGATCACGTTGCCGGTAAAGCCGTCGCACACCACGATGTCCACGTCGCCGTTTGGCACGTCGCGCGGCTCGATATTGCCCACAAAGCGGATGCCGGGCGTGGTTTTGAGCAGCTGGTGTGCCTCGCGCAGCACGGGCGTGCCCTTGCTCTCCTCCGCGCCGTTGTTGGCCAGCGCCACCGATGGGCTGCGGCGGCCCTCCACCTTATCCATATAGCAGGTACCCATCACGGCAAAGGCCGCCAGCATCTCGGGGCGGCATTCCACGTTGGCGCCGCAGTCCAGCAGCATATAGGGCTTGTGCTTGGCCGGGATGAGGGTGGCCAGCGCAGGCCGCTTGACGCCGCGCAGCGTGCGCACGATGAGGCTTGCGCCCACATGCAGCGCGCCGGTGCTGCCCGCCGACACAAAAGCGTCGCCCTCGCCTGCCTTGAGCATATTCATGCCCACCACGATAGAGGAGTCCTTTTTGCTGCGCACTGCGCGGGCGGGCTCGTCGCACATCTCGATGTTCTCGGTGCAGTTGCGCAGCGTGATGCCGTCCAGCGAGATCTTGTGCTCCGCCGCGGTCTTGCGGATCAGCGCCTCGTCGCCCAGGCCGATGATCTCCACGCCGTACTCCTTTACAGCCTGCGCCGCGCCGTCCAGCGTGGCGAGGGGCGCGTTGTCGCCGCCCATCATGTCCAAAATGATCTTCATTGGTACGTCCCTCCTATAACAGAAACGTTTTGTTCCGGGTTTGTTTCCCCTTAGTTTACGGCCTGCCGCCGGGCATTATACGCCCTGCGCGGCGCATTCGTCCACCCAGGCCTGCAAGCTGGCCACCGCCCGCTGGGCCTGCGTCAGGTAGCGCAGGCGCTTGTCGCGGGGGCGGCTCTCGGCCGGCAGCGGCGGCAAAATACCCATATTGGCTCCCATGGGCTGGAAGTTTTTGTTTTCCGCCGTGATATACCGCACCAGCGCGCCGCACATCGTGTCCGCGGGGGGCGGCGGCAGCTCCGCTCCGGCCATGCGGGCGTACAGGCTGTGCGCTGCCAACAGACCGCAGGCCGCGCTCTCCATATAGCCCTCAAAGCCGGTGATCTGCCCGGCGAAGAACACGTTGGGATGCTCTTTTAAGCACAGCTGCGCCGTGAGCACCCGGGGCGAATCCAAAAAGGTGTTGCGGTGCATCACGCCGTAGCGCACGAACTCCGCATGCTCCAGCCCCGGGATCATGGAGAACACCCGCTTTTGCTCGCCCCACTTGAGGTTGGTCTGGAAGCCCACGATATTGTACAGCGTGCGCTCGCGGTTTTCTGCGCGCAGCTGCACGTTGGCCCAGGGGCGGTGGCCGGTGCGCGGGTCGGTGAGACCTACGGGCCGCAGCGGGCCGTAGCGCATGGTGTCCGCGCCGCGCGCCGCCATGATCTCGATGGGCATACAGCCCTCGTACACGGTCACGGCATCCGCCTTTTTGCCGCGGGCGTCCGGGCCGGGCGCGGCGGCTGTGTCAAACTCGTGCAGCGGGGCGCGCTCGGCGGCGGCCAGCGCCGCGTAAAATTCCTCGTATTCGGCCTTGTTGAAGGGGCAGTTCAGGTAATCGGCCTCGCCCCGGCCGTAGCGGGAGGCCGCAAACACTTTATCGTGATCCAGGCTCTCGGCGGTGACGATGGGGGCCACCGCGTCGTAGAAGTGCAGCCGCTCGCCGCCGGCCAGTGCGCCGATGGCATCCGCCAGCGCGCCCTCTGTGAGCGGACCTGTGGCCACCAGGATGGGCACGCTTTCGCCGATGGACACAGCCTCTTCCCGGCGCACCGTGATATTCGGCTCCTGCTCCACCATGCGGGTCACCGCGGCGCTGAACGCGGCCCGGTCCACCGCCAGCGCGCCGCCGGCGGCCACCCGCGCCTCTTCGGCCGCGTCCAAAAGGCGGCTGCCCATGCGGCGCATCTCTTCCTTGAGCAGGCCGGAGGCAGAGTCCAGCCGCTCGGCCTTGAGGCTGTTGGAGCAGATCAGCTCCGCAAAGCCGGCGCTCTTGTGAGCGGGGGAAAA
Source organism: uncultured Faecalibacterium sp. (assembly GCA_964646195.1). GTDB lineage: Bacteria > Bacillota > Clostridia > Oscillospirales > Ruminococcaceae > Faecalibacterium. The sequence continues at coordinate 9,685 of CAZYAX010000004.1, forward strand.
GTGCGTGGGCTTTTGCTCCCACAGCTCCACCTGCACGCCCTTGCCGGCCAGCCACAGCGCGGCCTCGCACCCGGCCAGACCCGCGCCCAGCACGGTCACATGAAACTTCTCTGCCATGCGCGTCACCCGCCCGCCTTAGGCACCGGCATCTCAAAGCCGCAGCCCTCCTTGGCACAATAGAGCTTCTGCCCCTTGCGGAACAGCGTTGCACCGCACTTTTCGCACCTCGTGGCCACCGGGATATCCCAGCTCATAAAGTTGCATTCCGGGTACTTCTCGCACCCGTAATAGATGCGGCCCTTGGCGCTCTTGCGCTCCAGCATACGGCCCTGACCGCACTTGGGGCAGATGCCGCCGGTGTCCTTGACCAGGCGCTTGGTGTTGCGGCAGTCCGGGAAGCCGCTGCACGCCAAAAACTTGCCGTACTTGCCGCTCTTGATTACCATCGGCTTGCCGCACAACTCGCAGATCTCGCCGGAGGGCTCGTCGGGCACCTTGATCTTTTTGCCCTCCATGTTTTTCTCGGCGGCCTTCAGGCTGGCGTCGAAGCCACGGTAAAAGTCGTCCACCGTCTTGCGCCAGTCGGTGTGGCCGCTCTCCACCTGGTCCAGGTTTCGCTCCATCTCAGCGGAGAAGTCGATATCCACAATGTGGGGGAACTGCTCCAGCATCAGGCTGTCCACCGTGCGGCCCAGCAAGGTGGGCTTGAGCTTTTTCTGCTCCCGCTCCACATAGCCGCGGTCGATGATCGTGGTGATGATGGGCGCGTAGGTGGACGGGCGGCCGATGCCGTTTTCCTCCAGCGCCTTGATCAAAGTCGCCTCGGTGTAGCGGGCGGGCGGCTGGGTAAACTTCTGCTCGCTCTTCAGCTCCCGCAGCTTAAGCACCTGGCCCTGCTCCAGCGGGGGCAGGCTGGTTTCCTTTTTCTCTTTCTCGTCGCTGGCTTCCTCGTACAGCACGGTGTAGCCGTCAAAAGTCACGGTGTAGCCGCCGGCCTTAAAGCGGTAGTCCCCCGCCGCCACGGTCACATGCACGGTGTCCTGCTGGCAGTCCGCCATCTGGCTGGCCATAAAGCGGCTCCAGATCATGCGGTAGAGCTTAGCCGTATCGCCGGAGATGCTCTTTTCCACCTCGTCCGGCGTGAGGGACGGCACCGACGGGCGGATGGCCTCGTGGGCGTCCTGTGCGTTGGCTGCGCTGCGGATCTTCCAGGTGCGCTTGCCGGGGTAGATATACTGCGGCCCGTAGGCCCCGGCGATATACTCCCGCGCTGCGGCCACCGCCTCGTCCGAGATGCGCAGGCTGTCGGTACGCATATAAGTGATAAGACCCAGCGTGCCCTGCCCGGCGATGTCCACGCCCTCGTACAGGGTCTGGGCCGCGCGCATGGTGCGGGTGGCCGTAAAGCCCAGCCGGCGGGACGCCTCCTGCTGGAGGGTGCTGGTGATGAACGCGGGGGTGGGCTGCTTTGAGCGCTTGCCCTTTTTGAGCTCGCTCACCACATATTCGGCCCCCTGCAGCCCGGCCTCGATGGCGCGGGCCTCGGCCTCGCTACGGGGCAGCAGCTTTTTGCCCGCCGCGTCGGTGGCAAGGCGGGCGGTAAACTTTTTGCCGCCCGCGCCCAGCGTAGCGTCCACGTTCCAGTATTCCTCGGGCTTGAAGCCCTCGATCTCCTTTTCCCGGTCGTCGATCAGGCGCACGGCCACGCTCTGCACCCGCCCTGCCGACAGGCCCCGGCGCACCTTGCGCCACAAAAACGGGCTGAGCTTATAGCCCACCAGCCGGTCCAGCACACGGCGGGCCTGCTGCGCGTTGAACAGGTTCTCGTTGATGGCGCGGGGGTGGGCCATGCCCTCCTTCACGCCCTTTTTCGTGATCTCGTCAAAGGTCACCCGGTTGGGCTGGGTGGGATCCAGTCCCAGCAGGTTGGCCAGATGCCAGCTGATGGCCTCACCCTCGCGGTCCGGGTCGGTGGCCAGCAGTACGCCGTCCGCCTTTTTGGCCTTGGATTTCAGCTCCCGGATCAGCTTTTCCTTGCCCTTGATGTTGATATACTGCGGGGCATAGCCGTTGTCCACGTCGATGCCCAGCTGGGAGGCGGGCAGATCCCGGATGTGGCCCATGCTGGCCGTCACCTCATAGTCCTTGCCCAGATATTTACCAATGGTCTTCGCCTTGGCAGGCGACTCCACGATAACCAGTTTTGCCATTTGCGTTCGTACCTCTGTCTCTTCTGGCAGGCGCGGGACCGGCTTGGGCGGGTGCTCTGCGGCCGCCCACCGGCGGGAACGCCGCGCCCGCCGTGCCCGGCCCTGCGCTTGCCTTAGTTTGCGGGAGGCGGCGCTCCCGCATGCTGACTTTGTTTTGTGCCGTTCAGCGCAAAATATACCGCTTGCCCGGCAGTTCGGCGGCGTAGCCCTTGAGCTTGAGCAGCGAAAGCGCGCTGAGCAGCACCGCCACCGGCAGGCCGCTCTGCTCGGCCAGCGCCTCCAGATTCTGGGGCTGGGGCCCGATGCAGGCCAGCGCCCGCCGCGCCGTGTCGGGCAGCGGGGCCGTGGGCGGCGCGGTCTCCTGCCGGGGCTGCGGCGCAAGGCCCAGCGCCTCCAGCAGGTCTCCGGAGCACACCGCCGCTTTGGCGCGCCCCTCCCGGATGAGACGGTTGGTGCCGCCGGATCCGGCCGAAAAGATGCTGCCCGGCACGGCGAACACCGGCCGGCCATACCGCTCGGCATGGGCCACGGTGGACATGGTTCCGCTCTTTTCCTGCGCCTCCACCACCAGCAGTGCCTGCGACAGCGCTGCGATAAGCCGGTTGCGCTGGAGAAAGCCCCATCGCCCCAGGCCCGCTTTGCCGGGCGGGTACTCGCTGACCACGCACCCGCACTGCTCAATCTTTGCCCGCAGCGCGGCGTTCGTGGCCGGGTAGGTGTGGTCGATGGGCACGCCCAGCACGCCGACGGTCGGGCGGCCGGCCTTCAGCGCGGCGCGGTGGCCCTCGCTGTCCAGCCCGTCGGCCAGGCCGCTCACGATCACCGCGCCGCTGCGGGCCAGATCCTTACCGATCACCGCCGCCGCGTCCACACCGTAGGCGGTGGGCTTGCGGCTGCCCACCATGCCCACCAGCCCGGCCTCATTCAGCCAGTGCGCATCTCCCGTGCAGTACAGCACCGGCGGCAGGTCCGGGATGCGGGCCAGCGCCAGCGGGTAGTCCGCGTCCTCATAGCTCAGCACCCGGATGCCCATAGCCGCGCACCGGCGCAGCAGCGTCAGGCAGGCTGCCGGCGTATTGTCCGGCTGGCAGGCCCGCAGCGCTGCGGCCTCCCCCGCCACCCGGCGGAACTCCTCGCCCCTGCACGCCTCCCACGCGGCCTGCGCGCCGCCAAAGGTGTCGATCACCCGGCCCGCGTGGGGGTTGGCCGGGCCCAGCGCCTGCGCCAGCCACAGCCAGTACAGCGCCGGCTCATACCCGGCCTCCGGCGGGTAGAGGCTCAGCTGCGCCGCGCCGCTCACAGCCCCTCCCCCCGGAAATGCCACAGCAGAATGCTGCCCGCGATGCCGGCGTTCAGGCTCTCCACCCGGTCCGTCATGGGGATGCGCACCGTCCGGCTGCAGGCGGCGATCGTCTCACTGGTCAGGCCCTGGCCCTCGCTGCCAATCACGATGCACACCCCGCCGGGGTAGTCCCGCGCGGCGGCGCTCAACGGCTCGGAGCGGTAGAGCGCCGCCGCCAGGCAGGCGATGCCCTTTTCCTGTAATGTATGCACGGCCTGCGCCAGGCTGTCCGTCTCGGCGACGGGGATGCGCACCGCCGCGCCCATGGAGGCCCGCAGGGTCTTGGGCGCAAAGGGGGAGGCACACCCGTCACCCAGCAGCACGCCGTCGAACCCGAAGGCCGCCGCGCTGCGCAGCAGCGTGCCTACGTTGCCGGGGTCCTGCACACGTTCCAGCGCCAAATACCGCCCGCCGGGCCGCACCTCGTCCAGGCCGAATTGCGGTGTGCGGAACACGCCAAACACGCCCTGATGGGTGCTCACGCCGGCCAGCTTGTCCGCCACATGATCCTCCACGAGATAATGTACGCCGGGCCATCCGGCCAGCTCGGGGCATTTTCCGGCCGCCTGTGCGGTATAGAACAGCGTTTCCAGCGACGCGCCGCGGCACAGCTCTGCGCACAGCTTGCGCCCCTCGGCAAAAAAGCGGCCCTCGCTGCGGCGCAGCGCCGCGCTGGACGCCAGGCGGCAGGCGTATTTGATCTTTGCGTTTTCACGACTGGTGATGCGTTCGTCCATGTCTTTCCCTCCCGGCCCACAGCAAAAAGGCAGCGTCTGCCAGGCGCATGCTGCGCGGCAGGGCGCTGCCCTGTTTGTCCGGCCTGCCGCGGGGCCCTGATACAAAAGGGACGCCCGCGTGTACGCGCGGGCGCCGGCATAGTTTCTCGATCAGGCGTTCTTGACGGTCTCGACGAGAGCGGCAAAGCTCTTGGGGTCGTTGATGGCCATCTCGCTCAGCATCTTGCGGTTGAGCCCGATGCCGGCCTTCTTCAGGCCCGCCATAAAGGTGGAGTAGTTCATGCCCAAGGGGCGAACTGCGTTGTTGATGCGGCAGATCCACAGGTTGCGGAACTGACGCTTCTTCATGCGGCGGCCAGCCAGAGCGTAGTTGCCGCTCTTCATGACCTGCTGCTTCGCCATCTTAAAATGCTTGCTCTTGCAGCCATAGAAGCCCTTTGCCAGCTTCAGAGTCTTCTTGCGACGCTTGTGCGTCATCGTAGCGCCTTTAATACGTGCCATTTTTTATATCTCCTTATAAGTCTCTTCACAATGTTTGGGATCCCCTGTACGGCGCTTGCGTTCAGCCGTAAGGCAGCATCTTCTTCAAAGCGCCGGCGTTGGTGCTGTCAACGTAGCAGGGCTGACGGTAGCCACGGGTGAGCTTGGTGGTCTTCTTCGTCAGGATGTGGCTGCGGAACGCATGGCCGCGCTTGACCTTGCCGTTCTTGGTGAGCTTAAAGCGCTTTTTCGCGCCGGAGTGCGTCTTGAGTTTCATTTTAGCCATTTTTAGTGTCCTCCTAAAAGATTAGTCCTTATTGGGTTTTGGGATCAGCAGAATGGACATGGTACGTCCTTCCAGCACCGGGGCCTTATCCATCGTTGCCTGGGGCAGGGCCTCAGCAAAGCGTTTCAGCACGTCGGCGCCCAGATTGCTGTGCGCCATCTCGCGGCCACGGAAACGGATCGAAGCCTTTACCTTGTGGCCGCTGGCGAGGAACTTCGCCGTCTGGCTCACCTTGGTGTTGAAGTCGTTGGTGTCAATGTTGAGCGAGAGGCGGGTCTCCTTGACCTCGACCACCTTCTGGTTCTTCTTGGCTTCCTTCTCCTTCTTCTGCTGCTCAAAGCGGTACTTTCCGTAATCCAGAATCTTACATACAGGCGGAACGGCCTGCGGCGCGATCTTGACCAGATCAAGATTTGCCTCCTCGGCAGCGCGCATGGCCGCCTGGATGCTCACCACGCCCTTCTGCACGCCATCGGCGCCGATCAGGCGAACCTCACGATCACGGATCTGACCGTTGATTTCCAGTTCCTTCGACTTTCCAGCGGTAGCGATAATTGATGCACCTCCATCAAAAATTCCATTGGTTGCTGTTCTTGGCACAGAAAACGCGGCCGCCCGCAAAACAGGCAGCCGCGCATAAGCTCACACAAGGCCACAGCCCCCAAGGGGCCATGGTTCTGGGTATAGCCCGGAGTCTTCAACTCACAAGGCGAGCGCGGCATCAGGCCGTAGCTGCTTTCTTTACCCAGTGATTGTACCACGACGCGGGCGGGGTGTCAAGCGGTTTTTTGCGTATTTT
>CAZYAX010000005.1:0-14967 GCA_964646195.1 uncultured Faecalibacterium sp.
GCTGCCGGGGGCAATTTTTACTTCTGCTTTTGTTCCAAAATTTCCTTTTGGAGCTTTTTCGTCAGTTTGCTGAACACCAGCTGATAGGATTCATCGCACAGCTGCCGCACCATCTCCTGCGGCACCTCGCCTTTGACCCGGATCGAGATCCAGTGCCTTTTATCGCAGTAAAAGCCGGGCAGGATATCCGGGTACTGGCCACGCAGCAGCTCGCTGTGCATCGGGTCGCACTTGAGGGTCAGCAGCGGCTGGCCCGCGTATTCGGCGGCATGCTCTGCACCAGGGCAGCAGATGGCCGCAAACAGCTTGCCGCCCACCTGGTAGCGGTCCCAGCCCCACTCTGCCTTATAATCCTTTACTGTGCCGGGCTTGGCGCAGAGGTAACCGTCCAGCCATGCGTGGTCCATGTTATTCCTCGCTTTCGTCCTCCGGGGCAGGGGAATCTGCCGCCGCTTCGTCGGCAGCCTCCAGCGCCTCCATCTGCTCCTCGGTCAGCGTTTCTTCCTCGTTCGGATCAGCCTCCGGTTTTTCTGTTATGGCCTCGTCATCGTGATCGGTCCGGGCCACGACCATGACCCGGTCGGTCTCTCCCAGGCGCATCACACGCACGCCGCTGCCGTAGCGGCTTTGCACATTGATATCGGATGCATGCATCCGGATGATGATGCCCTCCTGGCTGCTCAGCAGCACGTCGTCGGTCTCGTCCACGATCTTGACGCCCGCGACCTTATCCTTTTCCACATCGTAGTTCCGCACGCCCTTGCCTCCGCGGCCGGTCATACGGTAGCTTTCAATCTCGGAGCGGCGGCCCTTGCCCTTTTCGGTCACAGTGAGCACCGTGCCGCTGTCGCGGCAGATGCACACGCCTACCACCTCGTCTCCCTCACCCAGATTGATGGCACGCACACCGTGGCCGGTGCGGCCCATGGGGCGGGCATCCTTTTCCTTAAAGCGGATGGCCTGGCCGTTGCGGGTGGCCACAATCAGGGTATTCTCTCCGGTGGTCAAACGGGTCCAGGCCAGCGCGTCGCCCTCGTTCAGAGCAATGGCGATCAGGCCGCTCTTGCGGATGTTGCCGTACTGCTCCAGAGGGGTGCGCTTGATGAGGCCCTGCTTGGTGACCATCGTCACAAAGCCGCCTGCGCTGCTGTCTCTGGCGCTCTGGCGCAGCATGTTGGTGACCTTTTCGCCTTCGGCTAGCTGCAGCAGGTTGACAATGTTGGTGCCCTTGCTGGTGCGGCTGCCCTCCACAATGGTATAGCCCTTGAGCCGGAACACGCGGCCCCTATCGGTGAAGAACAGGACATAATCATGGGTCGAGCCCACAAACATTTCCTGCACCACATCCTCTTCCTTGCGGGTCATTCCGGCAATGCCGCGGCCGCCGCGGTGCTGTGCCTGGTAGGTGGCCTTAGGCTGTCGCTTGATATAGCCCGCCTCGGTCAGGGTATAAACGCTCTGCTCCTCCGGGATCAGATCCTCGATATCCACCTCGCCGCTCACCGACTGGATCTCGGTGCGGCGGTCATCGCCAAAGCGGCGCTTCATTTCCAGCAGTTCCTCTTTCACAATGGACAGTACCCGCTCATCGTTGGCCAGGATGTCCTCCCAGTCCTCGATCTTGGCGCGCAGGCCTCCCAGTTCTTCCTCAATTTTGAGGATCTCCAGGCCGGCCAGACGGCCCAACTGCAGTTTGACGATGGCGTCCGCCTGCGGGTCGTCGAAGCCGAATTTTTCCATGATTGCGGTCTTGGCCTCCGCCATGCCACCCTTACAGGCGCGGATGGTGGCAATCAGCTCATCCACGATATCGGTTGCCTTTTTCAGGCCCTCCAGGATGTGGGCGCGCTCCTGCGCCTTTTTCAGGTCAAATTCGGTGCGCCGACGCACCACCTCGTCCTGGAACTCCACATACTTCTGGATCATCTGCTTGAGGTTCATCACGCGAGGGATTTTGTGGTCGATGGCCAGCATGATCACGCCCACGGTATCCTGAAGCTGTGTATACTGGTAGAGCTGATTGAGCACCACCTGAGGGTTGGCTTCCTTGCGCACGTCCACCACGATGCGCATGCCCTTGCGGTTGGTCTCATCGTTCAGATCCACAATGCCCTCGATGCGCTTTTCCTTGACCAGGTCGGCGATGTTTTCGATCATGCGGGCCTTGTTGACCATATAGGGAATCTCGGTGATGATGATCTGGGAGCGGCCGTTTTTCTTTTCCTCAATGGTGGCACGGCCGCGCAGCGTGATCTTGCCGCGGCCGGTGGCGTAGGCGGCGCGAATGCCGCTGCGGCCCATGATAATACCCGCAGTGGGGAAGTCCGGCCCCTTGATATGCTCCATCAGGCCGGGCAGATCAATGTCCGGGTTCTCAATATAGGCTACGCAGGCGTCCACCACCTCGCCCAGATTGTGCGGGGGAATATTGGTGGCCATGCCCACCGCGATGCCCTGGCTGCCGTTGACCAGCAGGTTGGGAAAGCGGCTGGGCAGCACGCTGGGTTCCTTCTTTGTTTCGTCGAAGTTAGGTTCCCAGTTAATGGTATTCTTTTCGATGTCGGTGAGCATTTCCACCGCCATCTTGCTCATGCGGGCCTCGGTATAACGGTAAGCAGCCGGGGGGTCGCCGTCCACGGAGCCAAAGTTGCCCTGGCCGTCCACCAGCGGGTAGCGCAGCGAGAAATCCTGCGCCAGACGAACCATAGCGTCGTACACCGATGCGTCGCCGTGGGGGTGGTAGGAGCCCAGCACCGCTCCCACGGTATCCGCCGACTTGCGGTAGGGATGGCTGGGATCGTTGCCGCGCTCATGCATCGTGTACAGGATACGGCGGTGTACCGGCTTGAGGCCGTCACGCACATCCGGCAGCGCACGGGACACGATGACCGACATGGAATAGTCGAGGAAAGCCGTCTCGATTTCTTTCTTCACATCACGGACGATCAGCTTGGTGCCGCTGCCCGGTATCATCACAAAATCTTCTTCCATATTTCCTCCAAGTATAGTACGGGTAGTTTATTGCATTTTGGATAGGAAAATCATACATCCAACCGTGCAAACTGCGCGTTGCTTTCGATAAAGCGGCGGCGCGGCTCCACCTGATCGCCCATCAGGATGGTGAAGGCCTCATCGGCCTTTTCGGCATCCTCAATGGAAATCTGCACGATCACGCGGTTGTCGGGGTTCATCGTGGTCTCCCACAGCTGTTCGGGGTTCATTTCGCCCAAGCCTTTATAGCGGTTGATCTTGGCGCCGGGCATTTCCCGGGAAAGGGCCGCCATCTCGTTTTCGTTGTAGGCATATTTGACCACGCTGCCCTTCTGCACACGGAACAGCGGCGGCTGTGCCACATACACATGCCCCTGCTCGATGAGCGGGCGCATATAGCGGAAGAAGAAGGTCAGCATCAGGGTGCAGATATGGGAGCCATCCACATCGGCATCGGCCATGATGAACACCTTGTCGTAGCGCAGCTTGGAGATATCAAATTCTTCGCCGATGCCGCAGCCCAGAGCCAGCACCACCGGCATGAGCTTGTCATTGCCGTAGATGCGGTCGGCGCGGGCCTTTTCCACGTTGAGCATCTTGCCCCAGAGGGGGAGGATGGCCTGGATGGCCGAATCGCGGCCCATCTTGGCCGAGCCGCCGGCCGAGTCTCCCTCGACGATAAAGATCTCGGTGCGGGTTGGGTCCTTTTCGCGGCAGTCGGCCAGCTTGCCGGGCATACGGCTGGTTTCCAGCGCGCTCTTGCGGCGCACCAGCTCGCGGGCCTTTTTGGCGGCGGCGCGGGCACGGGCCGCCTGGGTGGCCTTTTCAAAGATGGATTTTGCCACAGCCGGGTTTTCCTCAAAGAACTCCATCAGTTTGGTATATACCATATTCGCCACCAGCGTGCGGATCTCGGTATTGCCCAGCTTCGCCTTGGTCTGGCCTTCAAATTCGGCCTCCTGCAGCTTGACCGAAATGACACAGATCATACCCTCGCGCACGTCGGCGCCGGAGAGGTTTTCATCCTTCTCTTTGAGCAAGCCGTGGGCGCGGCCATAGTCGTTGAACACGCGGGTCAGGCTGGCTTTAAATCCCTCCTCATGGGTGCCGCCGTCCGGGGTATTGACGTTGTTGGCAAAGCTCAGCAGCAACTCGTTATAGCTGGTGTTATATTGCAGCGCGATCTCGGCCATGCCGCGGTCGGTCTGGCCTTTCAGGTAGATCACGCCGGGGTGCAGCACCTCAAGGTCGCGCTTTTCGTTCAAATAGGAAACAAAGCTCTTGATGCCGCCCTCGTAGCACATCACCTCCTGCCGGTAGCAGGGCTCGCCCTCCTGGCCATCCTCCAGCACAGGGGTATACAGCTCGCGCTCGTCGGTGAGGGTGATCTTGACACCGGCATTCAGGAAGCTCTCCTCTCGCAGCCGCTTTTCCAGCGTCTCAAAGTCATACACGGTAGTATCCTTGAACATTTCCGGGTCCGGCTTAAAGGTGACGCGGGTGCCGGTGGAGTCCTCGGGCACGTCGCCAATGCATTGCAGGTCACTGTCCGGGTCGCCGCGGCGGAAGGTCTGCTCGTATTCGTGGCCGTCGCGGCGGACGTTGACCGTGAGCCATTCGGAGCAGGCATTCACGACCGACGCGCCCACGCCGTGCAGGCCGCCGGCAACCTTGTAGCCGGAATTTTCGCCGCCAAATTTACCGCCTGCGTGCAGAACGGTAAACACGACCGTGACGGCGGGCAGGCCTGTATCCGCCTGAATGCCCACCGGGATGCCACGGCCATTGTCGGTGACTTCTACGATGTCTCCCTTTTTCAGCTTGACCTCGATGTGGTCGCAGTAGCCGGCCAGCGCTTCATCAATGGAGTTATCCACGATCTCGTAGACCAGGTGATGCAGGCCGCGCTCGCCCGTAGAGCCAATATACATGCCCGGGCGCTTGCGCACTGCCTCCAAGCCCTTCAGGACCTGGATCTCGCTGCTGTCATATTCGTGGTCGGTTGCGGTTTCTGCGTTTGTGCTGGTGATGATTTCCTCTGCCATTCTTATCCTCCAACTATGATCTATATTTTCTCTGGTCCAGATGATTTTTTCGGCTTTCTTAAAAGAAAGCCTGGCAAAGAACCTTTGCTAGGCCGGCGCTCATACGCGCCGGCGGACAAAAAGTTTTTTAGCCGAAGCCTTTTTTCAAAAAAGGCTGGAAAATCTTTTATTCCGCCAACCCCTTTTCTGCGCGGCGGCGGAGTGCGGCGGGGGACAGCTCGGATAGATAAACGGTATCCACAGGCGCATCCGCCAGGACGTAGCTTTGGGGCAGCTCGTCGGACAGGCTGACGACCGCCCCATTCTTCTGGGCGTATGCAAGAAATTCTCGCCCTCGCGGCGAAACCGTGGTCGTTTCCAGATTAAAAATGCCGATCACATCCCGTGTATTCAGCACATAATCCCTGCCTATATGCCAATACATGCCCGGTTGCCTCCTTATAAGCGGGTCAGCTCCCCGCCGTTCATGCGGTAGACCTCGCCGTCCGTCTTTAAAAACGCGGTGTCGTCGCAGCTGGTCACAAAGGTTTGCTTTTCCCGCATCCGGGTCAGCAGATACGCTCTGCGTCCCTCGTCCAGCTCGCTGAGCACGTCGTCCAGCAGCAGCACCGGATGCTCCCCGGTGATCTGCGCCGCCGCCGCTGCCTCCGCCATTTTCAGGCTCAGTACCACGCTGCGCTGCTGCCCCTGGCTGGCAAATACCCGGGCCGGCTGCCCGTCCAGCAGCAGCTCGATGTCCTCCCGGTGGATGCCGCAGAGGCTCTGGCCGGCCCGCAGCTCCTCGCTGCGCCGCTGCTCCAGCAATTGTGCCAAACCTCCCGGCTCAAACTGCGCCGCATAACGGATCGAGAGGCTTTCCGCCCCATGGGAGATATCCCGGTAATTTTCCACCGCCAGAGGCGCCAGCAGTTCCAGATATGCGCGGCGCCTCTTTTGGATTGCTTCACCCTGCTGCGCCAGCTCGGCATTCAGAACCTCCAGCAGCCGGTTTTTCTCCTGCCAGCTCATGGCCGGCGCGCTGTCGGTGCGGCGCAGCAGCGCGTTTTTCTGCTGTAAAGCGCGCACATACCGGCGGTAGACTGCCAGATATCCCGGATACAGCTGGCACAGCGCCGCGTCCAGAAATTTGCGCCGTCCCTCCGGCGCGCCCTTCACAAGGCTCAGATGCCCCGGGTCAAACACCACCGCAGGAAACGTCCCTGCCAGGTTGGCGGCCCGTTTGGGCGGCGCGCCGTTCAGCGCGGCATACCGGCCCGGGCGCCGGGCTGCCGGCAGGCCCACCGTCATGCGCACGGCGTTCTGCTGGCCGTCCGCCCGCTCGGTGGCCGCCTCCAGAACGGCAAAGAGCTCGCCCCGGCGCACCAGCTCGGCGTCCTTGCCGCCGCGGAAGCTCTTGCCGCCGGTGAGCAGCCAGATCGCCTCCAGCAGGTTGGTTTTGCCCTGGCCATTGTTGCCGCAGATCACGGTGAGCTCCCGGCCAGGGGAGAGGGACGCGGCCTCGATGTTGCGATAGTTCCGGATTTCCAATGAAAGCAGGTGCATTGCTGTTTACCTGCCCTGCGCGATGGCTACGGCCCGGCCGTCCAGCTCTATCACGTCGCCCGGCACGCATTTTTTGCCGCGCATCGTGCAGACCTCGCCGTTCAGCTTGACCTGGCCGCCCTGCACCAGCTCCTTGGCTTCGCCGCCCGTCTCACACAGGCCCGCGTATTTGAGCAGTGCGTCCAGCTTGATACATTCGGTATGGATCGTGATCTTCTGCATGGCTGCCTCCCGCGTCAGTCGTTCTTAAAGCGCACCGGCAGGACCAGATAGATAAAGTCCTCGCCCTCGGCCGGCAGTACCTTGACCGGGCTCAGCGGCCCACTGAGCTCCATGCATACCTTCTCGGCGCGAGCATTGCGCAGAGCATCCAGCAGATAGCGGTTGTTGAAACCGATTTCAACGTCTTCGCCCTCCGTGCTGGCCATAAACTCGTCCACCACACGGCCAAGGTTGGTCTGGCAGCGAACGGTGACTTTACTCTGCGTAAAGGAAATGCGCAGGGGATTTTTTAAACGCTCTGTAATAATCAGAGAGGCGCGCTCGATGGTGTCGATGAAATCGCGGGCGTCCAGCGTGACGCGGGTCCGGTATCCGTCCGGGATCACGTTGCGGTAGTTGAGGAATTCGCCCTCGATCAGCCGGCTCATGATGGTGTAGCCTGCCGTCATAAACACCACATAGCGGCGGTTGGCGCAGATGCTCACCCCGGCCTCGTCGTCATCGTCCATCAGGTGGTTGACCTCGTTCATCGTTTTGCCGGGCACGATGATGCGGATCTCCTTGTTGGCCTGCACGGGGCGATCTACGATGGCCAGACGGTAACCGTCCAGAGCGACGATGGTCATATGATCCAGCGCGATCTCCATCAGCTCGCCGGTGTGGGCGGGCTTGCGCTCATCCTGGCTGACGGCATATAGGGTCCGGTCGATCATATCCCGCAGCACGCCTGCCTTGATGGTCAGGGTCTGTTCGGTGCCGGTGTTGGGAAGCTCGGGATAATCGGAGGCAAGCATACTCTGGATTTCGAACTGTGCCACGCCGCTTTGTATGGTGGTCTTGCCGTTTTCGGCTACCGAAATGGCGATCTGGCCGGAGGGCATCCGGCGCACCATGTCGCTGAGGAGTTTGGCGTTCAGTACGATCTCTCCGGGTTCCTGTACATTGGCCTCGATGGTGGTGGTTATGCCGATCTCCAGATCGTAGCCGGTCAGGGTGAGCTGGAAGCCCTCGGCCTTGAGGAGGATGCCCTCCAGTACGGGGACGGTGGAGCGTGCCGTGACGGCTTTGGATACGCCGTCGATGGCAGTGCTGAGTAAGGTTTTGTCACAGATTATATTCACTTATTTTTCTCTCCTTTGCTGGCAGCGCGCAGATGGAAGGCGCCGGGCGCTGCCTTTTATATTGAACTTGTTGTAGGAGCCGTAGTAGGGGGTGGGGAAACGGTGGAAAATTCAAAAATTTGTTTTCTGTTGCCCCTTTTTGCTTTTTCACCGGTCTGTGGAGGACTTGTGGAGAGGTTGTGAAATGCGTTGGAAAAGATTTTCTTTCAACAACCGGTGTTTAAAAGCAGGGTTAAATGTTGATAACTTGGTGGAAAAAGTGGAAAACCAACGCCTCAGTCCACAAGATGTGGTCTTTTATTCTCTTTTCTGTGAAAAAAGGAACTGTATTTTGTGGTTCCGGGTCGAAGAGGAGGCTCAGGCGCGGACATTTTGGATGATATCATCCACCGTTTCGCGCAGGTGCTGGTCGTTTTTGAGCTCGCGGTCCATGGTCTTGAGCGAGTAGACGATGGTGGAGTGGTCGCGGCCGGAAAATTCCCGCCCGATGTCCTCCATGCTCATGCCGGTGACCTCCCGCAGGATGTAGATGGCCACGCGGCGCGCGCTGGCCACGCTGGCGTTGCGGCGGGTGCCCCGGATATCCGCTGCGGGCACATTAAAGGTGCGGGAGACCTCTCCGATGATTTTTTCGATGGTGACCGGTACAGGCTGGGTCTCGTTGAGGATGTCCTTGATGGCGTTCTGCGCCACGCTGATCACTGGCTGAATGCCCTCCAGCATGTAGTAGGCGTTGAGCTTTTTCACGGCGCCTTCCAGCTGGCGGATGTTGTTTTTGAGGTGGTTGGCAATGAACTCGGCCACATCTTCAGGCAGATCCAGGTGCAGCAGTTCCGCCTTGCGCTTGACGATGGCAACGCGGGTCTCAAAGTCCGGCGGCTGCACGTCGGCGGTAAGGCCCCACTCAAAGCGTGTGCGCAGGCGCTCCTCCAGGCTCTTGATTTCCTTGGCGGGCCGGTCGGACGCGATCACGATCTGCTTGTGCGCGTCGTGGAGAGAGTTAAAGGTGTGGAAGAATTCCTCCTGCGTGGACTCTTTGCCGGCGATGAACTGGATATCGTCCACCAGCAGCAGATCCGCGACGCGGTACTTCATGCGGAAGTCCTCCGTGCTGCCCGCGCGGATGGCCGCAATCAGCTCGTTGGTGAACTGCTCGCAGGTGACGTACATGATGACGAAATCGGGATGGGTGCGCTTGATCTCGGTCTGGATGGCTGTGAGCAGGTGGGTCTTGCCCAGGCCGGAGCCGCCGTAGATGAACAGCGGGTTGTATGCGCCGGAGGGGTTAGCCGCCACGGCCTGCGCCGCCGCGAACGCAAACTGGTTGGATGCGCCTTTGATGAAGTTTTCAAAGGTAAATTCGTAATTGCCCTGCGGGCTGGAAGGGTTGGACTCGTATTGCTGCGCCAGCACCACCTCGTGCGGGGGAGTGCTGGGCACTACCAGCGTGATGCCCACTTCAAAGCCCAGCACGGCCTTGAACGCTTCCTTCAGCAAATTGAGATAGCGGTCCGAAACGATCTTGCAGATAAAGTCGTTGCGCACCGAAAGGGTGATATGGCTCGAGTCCTCAAAGCTCACCGGCTCCAGGCCATCGATATAGAGATTATAGGTGGCTTCTGCCAATTTATCCTTGCAAAAGCTCTGGGCTGCTTCTAAAACGTCCTTTAAAGAATCCATAAAACATCTACTCCATCAAAGTTTTCAACAATGATACCGATACCACTTTAGTATACCACAAAAAGGCTTTTGCGTCCACAATTCTATAATGTAATTTATATATAATAAGGGAAGGTTATTTTTTCCTTGTGGCGTTGCAAAAACAGAGCTACAAGATGTTGTGTACAAAGAATTTTCAACAGGAAACGAGTAAAAAAGTTGAAAAGTTATTCACCCAAAAACTCTGATAGAATGACAAAAAAGTGCTTGACAGGAACCGAACAGATGCGATATACTATTTAGACGTAAGCCTGTCCCCAACCTTTCGGGGGAGGGAATCTGCATGACCCCGTTACCCCGGGGACGAGTTTAATGGAGGAAAGATACCATGAAGAGAACGTTTCAGCCTAAGAAGCGTCAGCGCAAGGAAGTGCATGGTTTCCTGAGCCGCATGAGCACCCGCAGCGGCCGCAAGGTCATCAATGCCCGCCGCGCAAAGGGCCGCAAGAGCCTGACGGTCTGATCGGCCAGGAGCAGAGGCCCGGTTCCGGCGCAAGAACTGAACATGCGCGCAAGAAGGTCACTGATGAAAGATTGGTGGCCTTATTTTTTAAATTTTTTTGGAATTGTGAAAAAATAAAGGGCGGCGGACTTTTAAAGCCGCCCGATTTTTGCTATACTGGCACTGTGGCCGGCGAAAGCCGGGATTTTTGAGGGAAAGGGGAGTTTTGGATGCGCTATCGTCCGCTGCGGCATAACAGCGAGTTTGTGCGTGTATATGCCCGCGGTAAGCCGTATGTACACCCCGACCTCGTGCTCTATGTGCTCAAGACCCGCGGCCGGCGCACCCGCGTGGGCCTTACCGCCACCAAAAAGATTGGTCACGCCGTGGTGCGCAACCGCGCCCGCCGCGTGATGAAGGCGGCCATCGACGAGCATCTCGACTATAACATCGGCGGCTACGACCTCGTGTTCGTGGCCCGCGGCCGCACGGCGCACCGCAAGAGCTGGCAGATCAGCCATACGGTGGCAAAGCTCTTTGCCCAGGCGGGCCTGCCGGATAAGGCCCTGCGGCCGGACGCTCCGCCGCCCTCCGCCCGCCCGCCACAGCGCCCGGGCAAGGAATGAACCGGCTCCGGCGGCTGTGCCGCCGCGCGCTGTGCGCGCCCATCCGCGCCTATAAAAAATACCTGAGCCCCGGCCTTGGTTATCATTGCCGGTTTACCCCTACATGCAGCGAATACGCGGTGGAGGCCATCGAGACACACGGCTGTATCAAGGGCAGCATATTGGCAGTGTGGCGTATCCTGCGCTGCAACCCTCTGGGAAAATGGGGCTACGACCCGGTGCCCGAGCCGGGCCGCTGGCGCAGCCCGCGGCGCATCCTGCATCCCGCCCGCGGCTTTTCCACGCGGGAGCAGGGCAAGGGTGGAAAACCCGGCCGGGAAAAATAAATCATGCTTCTTGTGACGCCCCGATTCTGTGAGCGGGGTGTCCCACTATAAAAAATTAAAACGTTCCGTGCTCACAGGCGGGACAGAATGGAAGAACGGTATGAATTTTCTCTACATCCTGGGTTGGCCGCTCGGCTATGTGATGGAGTGGATCTACAAGCTGATCCCGAATTACGGCTGGGACATTATCATTTTCACGGTGCTGGTGCGGCTGATCAGCATCCCGCTGACCCTCAAGCAGCAAAAAAACATGGTTCGTATGTCGGCGTTCCAGCCCATGATCAACGACATCCAGCAAAAGTACAAGGATAAGCCCGAAAAGCAGCAGGAGGAGCTGACCCGCCTCCAGCAGGATTTTGGTTATAACCCCACCAGCGGCTGCCTGCCCATGCTGCTGAACTTCTTTGTGATGTTCGGCGTCATCGAGGTGGTGTACCGCCCGCTCCAGCGCATTTTCCATATCAGCGCGGAAGTGCTGTCCACGGCGGGAGAAGCGCTCACCGCGATGGGCATCGAGTTTACCACGGTTACCCGCGATACCAACATTATCGCGCAGGTGGTGGCCGGCGAGGGCAGCGTGCTGAGCGCCTTTACCGCCGAGCAGGCCGCTACGATCGCCGAATTCAGCCAGCATATGAATTTCTTCGGCATCGATTTGACCCGTGTGCCGCAGTACAGCTTCGCAGCCGATAACCTGCCGCTGCTGATTTTCCCGGTGCTTTCGGTCATCACGATGTTTATCTCCACCTGGTTCAGCATGCATTCCAGCGGGCAGGAGATGCAGGGCAGCATGAAGATCACGATGTACCTGATGCCGCTGATGTATGTATTCTTCTGCTTTACCGTACCCACCGCGTTTTCCCTGTATTATGTGGTCTCCAATGTGCTGATGACCTTCCAGAGTGTTATTATGCGCAAGATCTATGATCCCGAGAAGACCAAGGCCGAGGTGGAAGCGGAGATCGCCGCCAAGCGCAAGGAGCAAAAGCGCGGCGTGAAAAATACCAAGATCCAGGTAAAGGACGAAAAGACCGGCAAAGTGATGGAGAAAAACATCTCCGCCAGCGAAATGAACAAGCGCCGGATTGAATATGCACGCAAGCTGGACGAGGAGCGCTACCGTGACGAGCGCACGGTGCCTCTGTCCGAGCTGAATAATAAAAAGGAGGAGTGACCTCGATGATCCGCAGTATGGAAGCAACCGGCAAAACGGTTGAGGAAGCGCGCGCTGCCGCCTGCCTTGCGCTGGGTGTGAACGCCGAAGATTTGAACGTAAGCTATGAAATTCTGGAAATGCCGCAGAAGGCGGGCCTCTTTGGCGGGCTTTTTGGAGCCCGTTCCACGCCGGCCAAGGTGCGTGTGACGGTGGAGGAGCCGGATGCCCCGGCCGCTGCCCCGGTACAGGCAGAGCAGCCTGCTGCGGCCGCAGAGCCGGAGAAGGTGCCTGCCCCGCAGGTGAAGGCTTCGCCGCAGGAGGCGCAGGCCCCTGCGAAAGAGCCGGAGAAGACAGAGCAGCCCGCCGCAGACGCAGCTGTGGCCGGGAAACCGGCCCAGACCGCCCCGGTGCAGGCCGCTGAGGCCGTGGACGAGGAGGCCGAGGTTCCCATCGTGATCGAGGAGAACCCCAAGGTCAAGGCTGCGGTGGAGTATCTGCGCGAGGTTATCGCCCATATGGGGGTGCAGAACGTGGAGTTCAGCGCCATCCAAAAGGGAGAAGCCACCATCATCCGGCTGGACGGTGAAAAGCTGGGCACCCTGATCGGCCGGCGCGGCGAGACGATGGAGAGCCTTTCCTATCTGGCAAGCCTGGTGGCAAACCGGATGGAGGGCGATTACATGAAGCTGGGTCTGGATGTGGCCGGCTACCGCGGCAAACGGGAGCAGGATCTCACTGCGCTGGCGCAGCGCATTGGAGCCAAGGTGCGCAAGACAGGCCGCAGCTTTGCCATGGAACCCATGAATCCCTATGAGCGCCGCATCATCCACTCGGCCATCGGTAAGATGGAGGGCGTGCGCAGCGAGAGCAAGGGCGAGGGCCGCGACCGCCGTGTGGTCATCTATTCCACCGCACCGGATGCCCAGACCGAGAATCCCTACAGTGAGCGCCGGGGCCGCAGTGGCTACCGCGGCGGCAATGGCGGCGGCCGGAGTAAGGATCGCAGCAGCCGTGGCCGGGAGCATGGCGAGAGTGAAAACCGCGGCCGCGGTTATCGCGGCGGTCGGGGCGTCAGCAACAACCGCGGCGGCTATCATGGAGGCCGGGGAGACCGCGGGCCGCGTCCCTCCAGTGTGCCGGAGCGCAGCTATGTGACGCGCGACGCCGACAGCGCCGAGCCAGTAGCACCCAAGCGCACCGAGCGGGTGGATGATTTTGCCGATTTCAGCTTTGGTAAGATCGATCTTTAAATCGTAGATCAAATTTATGTGGAAAAGTATCCTCTGGCGAAACCGGCTGGAGGGTACTTTTGTTTTGCGGTGGTTTGTGCTACAATAGGTTTCATATGAGAGCAGCTCAAAACGACTGTGGAAGAGAGAGGGGAAAGTGTGATGCAGGCTTCGACGATTGCAGCCATCGCAACGGCTCCCGGTGCAGGAGGGATCGCGGTGGTGCGCCTGTCCGGGCCGGAGAGCTATGCAATAGCAGAGCAGGTCTTTCGTCCGGTCCACGCCGAAAAGCAGGTGCGTAAGGCGAAGGGATATACGGCGCTGTATGGCAGCTTTGTGTGCCGGGGAGAAGCCTTTGACGAGGGTGTGGCGCTGTTTTTCCGGGCGCCGCATAGCTACACCGGAGAGGACGTGGTGGAGCTTTCGTGCCATGGCGGCAATACTATGGCGCGGCAGCTGGTACAGGCCTGCATCGAAGCGGGCGCGCAGCCTGCCGGACCCGGAGAATATACCCGCCGTGCGCTGCTCAACGGCAGGCTGAGCCTGACCCAGGCCGAGGCGGTGATGGATCTGGTCGCGGCCGAAGGGCAGCAGGGAGCGGCGCTGGCCAATGCGGCGCTGCGCGGCGCGCTGGCAAAAAAGATCGGCGCGCAGGAAAAGGAACTGACCTCCTTGCAGGCCCATCTGGCCGCTTGGGTGGATTTCCCCGAAGAGGATGTGCCGGAGCTGGAGCAGGGGAGCCTGCGCCGGGCGCTGGAGCAAGTGAAAGAGGAAATGGACAGCCTGATCGGCAGCTATGGGGCTGGGGCTGTGCTGCGCGAAGGAGTGGGCTGCGTCATTGTGGGGCGGCCCAACGTGGGCAAATCCACGCTGCTCAACCTGCTGGCCGGCTTTGACCGGGCCATCGTGACACCGGTGGCCGGCACGACGCGGGATGTGGTGGAACAGTCCGTACAGCTGGGAGAGATCCGGCTCAACCTGTTCGATACGGCCGGCCTGCGCAAAACGGAGGACGTGATTGAAGCGGAGGGCATCCGCCGAAGCTGGCAAAAGCTGGATGAAGCGGGGCTGATTCTTGCCGTATTCGACGGCGCGCAGCCCCTGCATCGGGATGACCTGGCACTGGCACAGCGCTGCCAGGGCCGCCCGGCACTGGCGCTGGTGAATAAGGAGGATCTGCCCACCTTGTTTGACGCCGGGGCCATTGCACCGTATTTTTCCATGGTGATTCCGGTATGCTGCCGGGAGCCGGGCACGCAGCGGGTGATCGCAGCGGCAGTGGCGCGGATTTTGGGGACAAACCGCATCGACCCTCATGCGGCTAGCCTTTCCGGCCAGAGACAGCTTGCGGCGGCGACGCGGGCGCGGGACGCGGTGCAGGGAGCGCTGGAGGCGCTGGATACCGGGTTTGGGCTGGATGCCGTGTCGGTCTGTGTGGACGACGCGCTGGATGCGCTCTATTCGCTCACAGGGGAGAACGCAACCGAGACGGTCATCAACGAAGTATTTGAAAAATTCTGCGTAGGAAAGTAATTTTATATATTTTTT
>CAZYAX010000006.1:0-14544 GCA_964646195.1 uncultured Faecalibacterium sp.
GAGATTTCCGGGGAAAAACAAAAAGGAGAAATAGGATATGGACAATAAAATGCGGTAAATATCGTCCCCAACAACCAGCGCTGCGAAGAGACCGGCCTCCTAAAACCGTGTGAGTGATACGGGCAAAATCAGGCATAAAAGATCCCCGGCCAACATTGCGGTAAAAGCAACCGTTGGCCGGGGGATTATGTTCAAAAGAGCTTTTTCGCAAATTCACACAGGCTCACTCAAACTGCGACGCATAGAGCCTATAGTAAAATCCCTTCCGCGCCATCAGCTCATCGTGGGTGCCTTGCTCCACCACGTCGCCGTGGTCGATCACCAGGATATGATCGGCATTCTGGATGGTAGAAAGCCGGTGCGCGATCACAAAGCTGGTCTTGCCGGCCATCAGGCTGCGCATGGCTTTTTGCACCTGCCGCTCGGTGTTGGTGTCCACGTTGCTGGTGGCCTCGTCCAGGATCAGCATCCGGGTGTCGTAGAGCATGGCGCGGGCGATGGTGAGCAGCTGCTTTTGGCCCTTGCTGATGTTGCCGCCGTCCTCGCTGATCACGGTGTTGTAGCCATCGGGCAGGCGCATGATGTAGCTGTGGATGCGGGCGGCCTTGGCGGCGGCGACCACCTCTTCCATGGTAGCGCCCTCCTTGCCGTAGGCGATGTTGTCGTAGATGGTGCCGCGGAATACCCAGGTGTCCTGCAGGACCATGGCATAGGCCCGGCGCAGGCTGTCGCGGGTGACGGTGCGGGTTTCCTGCCCGTCCACAAAGATCGCGCCCGCGTCCACATCGTAAAAGCGCATGAGCAGGTTGATGATGGTGGTCTTGCCCGCGCCGGTGGGGCCGACGATGGCAATGGTCTGGCCGGGGGCGGCCTTCAGGCTGAGCTTGTGCAGGATGGTCTTGCCCGGCAGATAGCCGAAGGAGACCTCCTGCATTTCCACATCGCCCTGTACGTTGGCGAGAACCGTGGCCCCGTAGATGTCCTCCACCTCCTCGGGCTCGTCCAACAGGTAGAATACCCGCTCGGCGGCCGCCAGCGCGGAATAGATCTCGTTTACAATGTTGGCGATCTCGTTGATCGGGCCGGAGAATTTGCGGGAGTAGAGCACAAAGGAGGAAATCTGCCCCAGACTGATGATCTGCCAGAAATAGAGCAGCGCGCCCACCAGGCCGATGAGCGCCAGGCCCAGGTTGTTGATGAAGCCGATGGTGGGGCCCATCGTCATGCCCAGCGTGTCGGCAGCGCAATAGGCGTCGGCAGCCTCGTGGTTGATCCGGCTGAAGTCCTCGCACACGCCGTCCTCGTAGGCGTAGGCGAGGATCGTTTTTTGGCCGGAGAACATCTCCTCCACAAAGCCGTTCATGCGGCCGTAGGCGGCGCTGCGCTTGGCGTACAGCGGGCGGGTGCGGCGGCCCATGTGGCGTGTGTAAAGCACCGCCATAGGGATGGTGATGAGCATACAGACCACCAGCGGCGGGCAGATGACGCACATCATCACGAAGGAGCCTGCCACCGTGACGACGCTGGTGATGATCTGCACCACATCGGTGGAAAGGCTGGTGCTCACCACGTCGATGTCGTAGGACACGCGGCTGATGATATCGCCGGCCTGGTTGCGGTCAAAGTAACAGACCGGCAGTGCCATGAGCTTTGCAAATACGTCCCCGCGCATTTTTTGCGCCACGCGGCGGCTGACGCGCATCATGGTGATGTTGACAAAGAAGGAAAGCAGGTTGCTGCCCAGATAGACCAGCAGCATGAGCTTGGAGTAGTGGGCCACGGTTGCAAAATCCACCTGGCCGGGGCCGGCCTCGGCTGCGCTGATAGCCTTGCCGGCAAAAGAGGGGCCCAGCAGGTTGCCTGCATTGCTGGCAAAGGCGCAAAGGGTCAAAAAGAGGATGATCCAACGGTAGTCCATTAAGTATTGCAGAATACGCCGCAGTGTGCCGCGTACGTCCTTGGGTTTTTCTTTTTTCCGGCCGCGGTCAGAAGGTCCTGGCATGGTATCGTCTCCTATAACAATAATATTTTTCTTGGAAGGCCGGGCTGCGGCCCGGCTGGTTCTCTTGTTCAGGCAAGCGCGCCCATCTGCGTCTCGTAGATCTCGCGGTAGGCGGGGCAGGTGTCCAGCAGGTGGGCGTGGCTGCCGTAGCCGATGCAGCGGCCGCTGTCCATCACGAGGATGTTGGTCATATTCTGCACCGAGCTGACCCGCTGCGCTACCATAATGGTGGTCGTGTGGCTGTGATGCTCAAAGATCGCGCGCCGCAGCGCCGCGTCGGTCTTATAGTCCAGGGCCGAGGAGGAATCGTCCAGAATCAGGATCTCCGGGTCAGCGGCCAGCGCGCGGGCGATGAGCAGACGCTGCTTTTGGCCGCCGGAGAGGTTAGCGCCCTTGATGTCGGCTACATAGTCCAGCCCGCTGTCCAGCTGCTGGATGTACTCGCTGGCCATGGCGTCCTGCGCGGCACGGTGCAGTGCCTCGTCGCCCAGCTCACGGCCAAACCGGATGTTCTGCCTCAGCGTGTCGTTGAATACCATATCGTTTTGGAACACGACGCCAAACCGGCGGTGCAGCTCATCCTTGGGGTAGGTGCGCACGTCGCGCCCGTCCACAAAAACGCCGCCCTCCGTCGCATCGTAAAAGCGCATGAGCAGGTTGACGATGGTGGTTTTGCCGCAGCCGGTGGGGCCGATGATGCCCAGGCTCTCGCCCTTGCGGATGGCAAAGCTGATATCGGAGAGGCAGTTTTCCCGCTCTTTGCCGTCAAAGGCGGCCTTTTCGCTGGTCCCGGCCTCGCCGTAGGAGAAGCTGACGTTCTCAAAGCGGATGAACCCGCCGCCGGCCGGCGTTTTGGCCTGGCTGGCCGGCAGCGGCTGCTGCTCATCCGGGGCGGCCAGCACCAGCGCGATGCGGTCTGCCGAGGCGGAGGCCTTGCTCACCATCATAAAAATGCGGTTGAGCGTCATGACGCCCTGGAGGATCAGGTTGAAATAGGTGAGAAAGGCGAGGATGACGCCGGGTTTCATCTGCCCGTTGTTCACCCGCACTGCGCCGACAAATACGACCAGCGTCAGGCCCACATTCAGGCTGATCTGCATCAGCGGGCCGGGGATCGCCATGACGGAACTGGCCTTGATGTCGGTCTGCGCCATGGCGGCGTTGATGGCAGAAAAGCGCCGCTTCTCGTAATCGGTTTTGGAGAGGGCCTTCACCACCCGGATGCCGGTGATATTTTCCCGCATGATGCGCACCACATCGTCCAGCCGGTCCTGAACGCGGTGGTATAGCGGGATGCCGTAGCGTGATACGCTGAGGATGACGAACAGCAGGATGGGCAGCATGACGCAGAGGATAGAGGACAGCACCGTGTCCATCGTCATCGTGACGAGGATACCGCCCACCAGCATGATGGGCGCGCGCACGCAGATCGTTTGCAGCGACTGCGCGCAGGACTGGACATTGTAGCTGTCGCTGGTCATGCGGCTGATCAGGCTGGGCAGGCCGTAGGCGTCCACCTGCGCGCCAGAGAGGTTGGCCGTTTTCACAAAGAGATCCTGCCGGATGTCATAGGAGACGTTGTGGGCGTTATCCACGGCCTGCCGGTTGGCAAAAACGTTCAGCCCGCGGGTGATAACGGCCGTAAGGATCATCAGCAGGCCCCAAAGCAGGATGCGCGAGGGCCGGCCCATCGGCACGACGGTGTCGATGAGATGCTCCAGAATATAGGGCAGCATCAGCTCGCTGAGCGTTGCGAGAAATTTGATGCTCATGCCGCAGGCAATGCGGCCCGCGTAGCGTTTCATGTAGCGAAAGATCAGTTTCACGTTGTTTTTTTCCTCCAGTTCGCGCGCGGCAGGCAGAGCCGGCTTGCCGCGCGTAAAAATATCCCAACGTATTTTAGCATAAATTTGCGAGTTAGGCAATTCTTGAATTCGTCTTTTTTCGGTGTTCAAAAAAACGCCTCCCGGCGGAATATCTCCGCCGGAAAGCGCATGTTAAGGGGACAGGGCGGTGCCCTGCCGCCTTTACTGTAGCAAAGCGGGAGGGGATTTTATGTCAAAACGGGATGAAATGCAAAACTTTTTCAAAATCATTAAATAGAGGCAAAAACAATCGAAGACACGATGTTTACATGGCCCCGTTCCCGGCTGAAACAACGGCGAAAATCAAAGAAATTCCATATCTTTTGGAATGGAATGGTTGCAAGAAATACAAAAATAGATTATAATAACAACAGCTGCGATCAATAACAACCGAGAGGAATGAGCCGGTATGCAAGGGTTTCTTTGCCCCTATGTCCCAGACCTGACGATCCGAGATTATAATACTTACGTCCAGTATGTGCGCGGGGTGCGCCGGCAGATGTACAAGGACTACGGCCTGTTTGCCTGCCACCTCCTGCGCCACGATGCGGTGGTGCTGGCGCTTCTTTCGGACAGCCTTGCCGGGCGCGAGGCTACCTGCCGCAGGGAGCGCCGCCCGGGCCGCCTTTTTAAACGGGAGGCGGTGATGTGCCAGACCCACGGCATCCACATGGCAGCCCAGCTGGAGATCATTCTTGCCTGGCACCTGGTGATGGATACCCCCAAGGAGCGGATGACCCCGCGGCTGGCGCTGCGGCAGGTGTTGTTCCGGCTGTTTTTGAAAAAGCATTATGAAGCGGTAACGGCCCAGTATCCTGTCTTTGTGCGTCTGGTTGTGCAGGAGCGTGCGCAGTCCGAGGCGCAGATGCTCTCGCGGGGGGGTTCCTACCAGGTGGCGTCCGAGCCGATGTCCAATGTGTTCGCCGCCGTGTATGCGATAGCGGCGCCGGACGACAGCGATACCCGGAAGATCGCGCGCTACATCGGCAGCTGTGTGGGCCGGATCCGTTATCTCTTGGAGTCTGCATACCGGCATGACAGCGATAAGCAGCAGAATGTTTATAATGTGTTTGTGGAAAACGGGCTCAGCCAGGCCGCTGCGCTGGAAAATGCCCGCCGTCAATGCATCGCGGAGGTGGAAAACCTGGCTCACGCGTATAATATGCTGGATGTAAAGCTGAACCGTTCGCTGCTGGATAACATCATCGTGCTCAGCTTACAGCGTATTGTGGACAGCGCAGGGAAGGAGAGCGACAGCACAAAGTGGGAAATACCATGAACCGGCGCCCCCGCCAGAGCTGGACGCTCGCATATTGCGGCATGGCGTCGGCGCTTTGTCTGACGCTCATGCTGCTGGGGGCCATTTTTCCGGTGGCCATGTTCATTGCCCCTGCGCTGGCCGGGTTCCTGATCAAAACCGTTGAGATCGAGTGCGGGCGGAAGCCCGCCTTTACAGCGTTCGGGGCGGTGAGCCTGCTTGGGGTGCTGTTTGTGCCGGATAAAGAGGTGGCTCTGGTGTTTGCCGTGCTGCTGGGGTATTATCCGCTGGTCAAGCCGTGGTTCGACCGCATCCGTTTCAGGCCGGTGCGCGTGGGCAGCAAGCTGCTGCTGTGCAACGGCTCGATTTTGGCGATGTATGGGCTGCTGCTGGTCCTGTTTCCGGCCGGGGATGTGGCCCAGGAGCTGAAAACGGCGGCGCTGCTGCTCACAGCGGCCACGCTGGCGATTGGCAACGTGGCGTTTTTGCTGTACGACCGCGCGCTGATCAACCTGCTGCGCGTGTACCGGCTGGTGTGGCAGCCGCGCCTGCACCGGATGGCCGGCCGGGGCTGACTTGGCGAAGCATACCGGCCGGCAGCCGGCCGTATATTGAAAGGGGGAATGCGGAACTTTTGGGTGAGAAAAAGCGCCGGGCCACGCGGGTGACAGCCACGAGGGTGACGAGGAGAAAAATCATCGAAAGATTCGGCGGATGTTTTTCCGGCTGAGGGCTTTGACCAGCCGAGAGAGAAGCGCAAAAACCGGCAGCAATACCGTAACAGATCGCTTCAAAAGCAAGCCATACAGAAAAATGAACATTTTGAGAAGAGCCGGGCAGAGCTTGTTTTGCACGGGCTGTTTTTGTTATAGCCTTTGCAGCCTGCCCGGGTTGGAGGGAATTTGTATGTGTGGTATTGTAGGTTATGTTGGAAAGCGCAGCGCGCAGGACGTATTGCTGGAGGGCCTGAGCAAGCTGGAATATCGCGGCTATGACTCCGCAGGAGTTGCGCTGGCGGCGCAGGATGGGATTCGCGTGGTCAAAACCAAGGGGCGCCTTGCCGTGCTGAAAAAGAGGCTGGAGGGCGAGGTGATCCCGCCGTGCAGCTGCGGGGTGGGGCATACCCGCTGGGCGACCCACGGCGAACCCAGCGATGTGAACAGCCATCCCCATTCCACGCCGTATGTGAGCATCGTCCACAACGGCAT
Organism: uncultured Faecalibacterium sp.; assembly: GCA_964646195.1. GTDB lineage: Bacteria > Bacillota > Clostridia > Oscillospirales > Ruminococcaceae > Faecalibacterium. The sequence continues at coordinate 6,334 of CAZYAX010000006.1, forward strand.
CATCGAAAATTACGGCTCCCTCAAGGAGCTGCTGCGCACAAAGGGCTACGAGTTCGAGAGCGAGACCGACACCGAGGTGCTGGTCAAGCTGATCGACAGCTGCTACCACGGCGACCCGCTGCGGGCCCTTTTGGACGCGCTGGCCAAGGTGCGCGGCAGCTATGCGCTGGCGGTACTGTTCCGCGATTTTCCGGACACGGTGTTTGCCGTCCGGCGCGAAAGCCCGCTCATCGTCGGCTACGGCGAGGACGAGAGCTTTATCGCGTCGGATATCCCGGCGCTGCTGAAGTACACCCAGCAGTACAGCGTGCTGGACGAGGGGGATGTCGCCGTGTGCCGGCGGGACGGCATCCGGTTCTATAATGAATTCGGCGAACCGGTCACAAAACAGGTGCTCACGGCGGATTGGGACATTGAGGCGGCCGAAAAGGGCGGCTACCCGCACTTTATGCTCAAGGAGATCAACGAGCAGCCCACGGCCATCACCGCCACGGTCAGCCCGCGCGTGGAGAATGGGATGCCGGACCTGCGCATCCCGGAGCTGACGGATGAGGTGCTGCGCAGGATCGGGACGGTACACCTGGTGGCCTGCGGCACGGCGATGCACGCCGGCATGGTGGGCAAGGCGGCCATCGAAAAGCTGGCGCGGGTGCCGGCGGAGGTGGAGATCGCCAGCGAGTTCCGTTACCGCGACCCGATCCTCCGGCCGGACGATCTGGTCATCATCGTCAGCCAGTCCGGCGAGACCAGCGATACTCTGGCCGCGCTCAAGCTGGCAAAGAGCCGCGGCGTCAAGGTGCTGGCCATCGTCAACGTGGTGGGCAGCTCCATAGCCCGCGCGGCGGACTATGTGATGTATACCTATGCGGGCCCGGAGATCGCGGTGGCCTCCACAAAGGCCTATATGGTGCAGATGTGCGTGCTGTACCTGTTTGCGCTGCGGCTGGCGTATGCCCGCGGCGAGCTCAGCGAGGCGGATACCCGGCGCTATACCGCAGAATTGCAGGCGGCGCCCGAGGTCGTCAGGCCACGTCTGGAGGACTGCGAGCACATCAAATATCTGGCGAGCAAGTTCATGAACACGCAGAGCTGCTTTTTCATCGGGCGCGGGTTCGATTACTCTTTGTCGCTGGAAGGCAGCCTAAAGCTGAAGGAGATCAGTTATATTCATTCGGACGCCTACGCCGCCGGCGAGCTCAAGCACGGCACCATCAGCCTGATCACGGACGGCGTGCCGGTGATCGCGCTGGCGACCCAGCAGTCCGTCTATGAAAAAACCATCTCCAACGTCAAGGAGACCAAGAGCCGCGGCGCGCGGGTGATCCTGTTTACCACCAGGGACGCGGTCGTGCCGGACGGCGTGGCGGATTATATTGTCCGCCTGGATGCCTACGAGGACATCTTTATGCCGTTGCAGCTGATCGTACCGCTGCAGCTGTTCGCCTATTATATGGCGGTGCTGCGCGGCTGCGACGTGGATAAGCCGCGCAATCTGGCCAAGAGCGTGACCGTGGAATAAAGGTCTGGCTCCTGATTTTACGTTTCAAGGCGCTGCCCCGCAGGGGACGGCGCTTTTTTTGAGCGCAAACCGGTATTTATACCGAAAAAATGTAAAAAAGGGCTTGACAAATTCGCAGAAGGGGGATAATATAATAAGAACAGCGATAAAACCTATAAAAACAGTCTGTTAATAGGATTATTGCTGTGCTGAAAGAGATGATCGAAACTGACTTGACGATAAGAAGGTTTTGTGCGCAGAAAGCTGCGCCGGGAGTCTCTTGCTCTTATGATCCGTTTTAGGAGAGATGCGAAATGTCCGGTCACTTTAGATCAAAACGGCCCCTTGCCTGCGCTTTGATGGGGCTGCAGAAAAAATATCCGCGAATGTGTCCCCGGCCGGGACAAAAACGATGAGGATGCCCGCGAACGGCCTTCTAATAAAAGAGAACGGCCGAACGATATTTTTTCTACAGTAACATTTGAACAGAGAGGGAGCAACAATGAAAAAAATAAGCAGAAGAAACTTTTTAGCCGTTACCGGCGCGGCCTTTGCCGCTGCCGCGCTTGCCGCCTGCGGCGGCAGCTCCAGTACGGCGTCCACATCTGTGGTTTCACAGAGCGCCGCGGCCTCTGCGCCGCAGGCTCCGGCTGACGGGGAGCTGGCCGCAGAGCAGGTGCTGAACCTGAAGTATACGGAGCTTTCCCTGATCGATGTCAACGACGTGCGCAACGCTAACGAGTTTCAGGTGTTGACCGAGGTGCAGGAGGGCCTGTTCCGCACCTTTACGTCGGACGAGGGCATCGATGTGGCCGAGCCTGCGGGCGCGACCGGCTACGACGTCAGCGAGGACGGCCTGACCTATACCTTCCATCTGCGCGAGGGCTGCCTCTGGTCCGATGGCGAGCCGGTCACCGCGCAGAACTATGTGGACTCCTGGCTGCGCCTGATTGACCCCGAGGAGGCGTTCTCCTACGCGGAGCTGGCGTTTGGCATCGTGGGCGCAGAGGCGTACTATGAAGGCGGCCCGGTGGAGGACGTGGCGATTGAGTACATCGACGAGCTGACCTTCCGCGCCACGCTGACCGCGCCGGACCCGGCCTTTATCAAGAAGGCGAGTATGGTCTGCTTCTATCCCATCCGCAAGGACCTGATCGACGCAGCCAACGCCTCCGGCGGCAACTGGACCAACGACTACACCCTGCACGTGTTCAACGGCCCCTTTATCATTGCGGACCGCGTGTTGGATAACAGCATGACCCTGAAAAAGAACGAAAAATATTGGGATGCAGACAACATCACCCTGACCCAGGTCAACCTTCGCGTTGTCAGCGAGAGCGCCACCCAGGCGCAGCTGATGGAAAGCCAGCAACTGGATATCCTGACGCTGTCCGACCTGGAATACGTTGACCAGTGGGAGAAAAAGGTGCAGGACGGTACTTTTATCCATGTCAGCCAGGACGAGCCGAGCGTGACCTATCTGGTGATCGACCAGCATCCGGCGGGCAACGGCGGCCCGTCCGGCCTGATGCTCAACGAGAAATGCCGCCTGGCCGTTTCGCTGGCCTTTGACCGCGAGGAGTACAACCTCCTGTTCCTCAACGGCCTGGCCACCCCGGCGTACAGCCTGATCCCTTACGGCATCCTGGTAGGCGACACCGAGTACCGCTCGGTACACGCCGAGCAGATCGCCGGCTTGCAGGCCCAGTATACCGACGGCGAGCTTCGGGCCCTGTTTGAGGAGGGAGCCCGGGAGGAGGGCCACTCCGGCAATGCCGCCGATGAGACGCTGACCGTGTTTACATACAGCCCCACCACCCAGACGACCAATATCCTGGAGTGGTTTAAGCAGACGCTGGAGAGCAAGCTGGGCGTCACCGTGCAGGTGGATATTTATCCCGACGTCTCCACCTGGAAGACGGCCCGCGACGAATACCAATACGACTTTTACTCCATGGGCTGGAACGGCGACTACAACGACCCGATGACTTTTATGGAGCTGTTTACCACCGGCAACGGCTACGCCAAGTTCATGGGCGGCTTCTCGGATGAGGAGTACGACGACCTGATCCGCCGCGCAGGCAGCAGCCAGGACGACGCCGAGCGCTTGGAGCTGTTTGGCCAGGCGGAGGATATCCTGATCCGCAAGGGCGGCTGCGTCCCGCTGTACTTCCAGCAGAGCCAGATCTATTACCAGAGCTATGTCCAGAATTTGAGCCGCCCGCTGTTTGGTGCGGAATATGAATTCAGCCGCGTGCAGATCCTTGCGCATTGAGATCGGGAACATAAACCGATGCGGAAAGAGTGAGCGCTCTCTTTCCGCATTTCTTTATCATGCTAAGGAGGCATTCGCATGAATCTGCTAAAATATGCGGTCAAACGGCTGGCCATTATGCTGCTGACGCTTTTTCTGATCGCAACCTCGACTTTTTTTCTCCTGGCAGCCACGCCAGGCGATGCGTTGTCTGCGCGCGTGGAGAGGCTGCCGGATACCGTAGCGGAGCGGCTCTACGCCAAATATGGTCTGGATAAGCCGGTATTGGAACGTTATGTGCTGACCATGAAGGGGCTTTTGGTGGGCGACTTTGGCGAGTCGATCATCTATCAGGGCCAGACCGTGCAGTCCATCATCCGGGAAAAGGGCCCGGTCTCGGCCCGGCTGGGCATCCAGCAGATGCTGTTGGGTGTGACGGTCGGCCTGCTGCTGGGCATTCTGGCGGCCGTAAAAAAGGGGAGCGTCTGGGACTACCTGGTAGTGGCGCTGTCCATCCTGCTGATCTCCGTCCCCACGCTGGTGTTCTCGCTGGGGCTGCAGCAGATCTTTGCGGGGCGGCTGGGCTGGTTCCCCGTCATCGGCTGGCCCTCCGGCGGTGGCCTGCTGGAAGGCTGGGAGTACACGGTGCTGCCCACGCTGGCGGGCTGCTTTGGGTACATCGCTTCCTATTCCCGCCTGCTCAAGGCGTCGATGCTGGACGTGATGAACCAGGACTATATCCTCACGGCGGAGTCCAAGGGCCTGACCCACCGCGAGGTCATCCTGCACCATGTGCTGCGCAATTCCTTCATCCCTATTATCACGAACCTGCCCATGAGCGTGGCAATGTGCATCACCGGCTCGTTCTATGTGGAAAGCGTATTTTCCATCCCCGGCCTGGGTCTGTATTACGTCAACGCCGTGGCCGCGCAGGATGTAACCATCGTGATGGGGGAGACGGTCATCATTGCAGCGCTTTACATCGCGGTGATCTTCCTGACCGATATTCTGTATACGGTGGTAGACCCGCGCATCCGCATCAGCGGCGGCAAACGATAAGGAGGGAGCGGCAAATATGGAAGCTGCTATAAAAAAACGTATTCTCACCCCGCAGGAGGCGGCCCGCGTGGACCGCAGCCGCTTTGACGCGGAAAAGATAGCCCGCCCCACCCAGACCTACTGGCAGGGGGCCTGGCGCCGCCTGAAAAAGAACCCCATCGCCATGTTCGCGCTGGGCATGCTGCTGGTGCTGCTGTTCTTTGTCCTGTTCGGCGCAGCAATCAGTGGGCAGGAATATATCAAGATCAACGCCGAGCAGCGCAATCTGGCCCCGAATGCAGTCAACTGGTTCGGCACCGATACAGTGGGCCGGGATCTGTTTTCCCGCGTGTGGATCGGCGCTCGGCTCTCGCTGCTGGTGGCGCTGGTGTGCTCGGCCATCCAGATTATCGTGGGCTGCGCCTACGGCGCGGCCATGGCCTACTGTGGCGGCGTGGTGGACAGCGTGATGATGCGCATTTTGGAAATCGTCAACGCATTTCCCTCGCTGCTGGTCACCCTGCTGGTAATGATGGTGGTGGGCAAGAACGTGGCGGGCCTTCTGGTTGCCATGTGCATCACCTCCTGGTGCGGCACGGCGCGGCAGATGCGCGGCCAGCTGATGCAGCTGCGGGAGGCTGAGTATGTACAGGCAGCGCAGATGATCGGGGCGTCCCCGGTGCGAATCGTTGTCAAGCACCTGCTGCCCAACACCATCAGCATTTTGATTCTGAACCTGTGCTCCAGTATCCCGGGCTACATCTTTACAGAAGCCAGCCTGAGCTTTTTGGGCATGGGCCTTTCCGGCGACGTCATCAGCCTGGGCGTACTGATCAGCGAGGGCAAGACCAAGATGGATTTTTATCCCTGGCAGCTGTTCTTCCCGGCGCTGGTGCTGTGCCTTGTGGTGCTGGCGTTCAATATGCTGGGCGACGGCCTGCGCGATGCATTAGACCCGCGTATGAGCCAGTGAGAGAGGCGGAAACATGAAAGAAGAAATTCTATTGCAGGTAAAGGATCTGCGCGTCTCCTACCACACCTACGCGGGCGAGGTGCAGTCGGTGCGCGGCGTCAGCTTCGACGTCAAAAAAGGGGAGACGGTGGCGGTTGTGGGCGAGAGCGGCTGCGGCAAGTCGGTGACGGCGAAGTCCATCATGCACCTGATCAAGACCCCGCCGGCGGAATTCAAGCCGGGCAGCGAGATCTTATTTGAGGGGGAAAATGTGCTGGAGTTCGATGGCGCGCGCCTGCGCCAATACCGCGGCGGCGAGGCGGCCATCATCTTCCAGGATGCGCTTGCGGCCTTGAACCCCACGATGACCGTGGGCAACCAGATCGTCGAAAATATCCGCCACCACCGGAAGGTGAGCCGGAAGGAGGCCATGGCACAGGCAGTCGAGCTGCTGCGCAAGGTGGGCATCCCGGAGCCGGAAAAGCGGGTCAAACAGTATCCCCACGAGTTTTCGGGTGGGATGCGCCAGCGCGTTATGATCGCCATCGCTTTTGCCTGCGACCCCAAGCTGCTGGTCGCAGATGAGCCGACCACCGCGCTGGACGTGACGATCCAGGCCCAGATCATGGATCTGATCAAAGCGCTTCAAAAGGAAAAGGGGACCTCGGTCATCCTCATCACCCACGACCTGGGAGTCGTGGCCAGCATTGCGCACCGCATTGTCGTGATGTATTCGGGCTGCATTGTGGAGCGCGGCCCCAGCGCCGAGATTTTTGCCCATCCGCGCCACCCGTATACCAATGCGCTGCTGGAGGCGGTGCCGCGGCTGGATCTGCAAAACAAACAAACGCTGGCGTCCATCGAGGGCACACCGCCGGATCTGCTCAGCCCGCCCAAGGGCTGCCCTTTCAGCACCCGGTGCCGGTACTGCATGGAGGTCTGCTGTCAGGAGGCGCCGCCTGTCGAATCCTTTGACGCGGGGCACGAGGCGGCCTGCTGGCTGTATTCGCTGGAAACGCCCGCAGAGGACGCGCCCTTTGCAAAGGAGGTGGAGGAACATGTATGAGCTGCAGCCGGTGCTGGAGGTACGGCACCTGAAAAAATACTTTGACGTGGGCGGCGGCCATGTGCTCAAAGCGGTGGACGACGTTTCCTTTACGATACGCGAAGGGGAGACGCTGGGGCTCGTGGGGGAGAGCGGCTGCGGCAAGACCACCTGCGGCCGCACCTGCCTGGCTATGTACAACAAAACCGGGGGCGAAGTGCTGTTCCGCGGCCACGACGTCCATGCGCTGAAGGGCGCAAAGCAGTTCCAATTTAAAAAGGAAGCGCAGATGATCTTCCAGGACCCCTATGCCTCGCTGGACCCGCGCATGACCGTGAGCGATATCATTGGCGAAGGCTTGGACGTACATCGGCTGGTGCAGAGCAAGGCGGAGCGCACCGAGCGCATCTATGAGCTGCTGGACATAGTGGGGCTGAACAAAGAACATGCCAACCGGTTTATCCATGAATTTTCCGGTGGGCAGCGCCAGCGCATCGGCATTGCCCGCGCGCTGGCAGTCCAGCCCAACTTTTTGGTGCTGGACGAGCCGATCTCAGCGCTGGATGTTTCGATCCAGGCGCAGGTCATCAACCTGCTCATCCGCTTTCAGAAGGAGCTGGGCATGACCTATCTGTTCGTGGCGCATGACCTCTCGATGGTCAAGCATATTTCGGACCGCGTGGCGGTGATGTATCTGGGCAATATCGTGGAGATCACCCGTTCGGAGGAGCTGTACAGCCATCCGCTGCACCCCTACACCCAGGCGCTGCTGTCTGCCATCCCCATCCCGGATCCGGCGGTGGAGGCCCAACGCGAAAGCCGGCGCATCCGGCTGGAAGGAGAGGTGCCCAGCCCCATTGACCCGCCGGAGGGCTGTAGATTTGCCGGGCGGTGCCGCTATGCCACCGGCCGCTGCCGCGCGCAGAGGCCTGCGCTCACGGACGCGGGCGGCGGGCATTATGTGGCCTGCTTTGCGGTGAACGATGGATGAGGGGGAAAGTGCGGAACCCGCTGCTCCATGACCTGGGGCAACTGCTCAAGCTGGGGCTGCTCCTGGACGCAGGCTGCACAGGCGTTTTGTTTGTGGCAGGGCTGTGCGCAAAGGCGTTTTGTGTGCAGGCGGCCTGGCAGGTCACGCGCAGCGGGCTGTTTGTGCTGGGAGGGCTGTCGCTTTTGGCTGTGGCCGGCATGGTACTGCTGGGGGCGAAGGATGCGCAGGTGCGGGAAAAAGAAGGCTGGAAACGGCATTTCAAGCGGCTCGGCCTCCTGCCGGTGAGCGCGGTGCTCAGTGTGATGCTGCTCGCTGCGGCCATAGCGGTGGATTACCTGCTTTACTGGACGGCATAACGAACGGTGAGCAACGCCCTATGGAAGCTCTGAATAAATCTGGTATGCAGATTGCCGAGCGAGCCGTGCCGATGACG
>CAZYAX010000007.1:0-14532 GCA_964646195.1 uncultured Faecalibacterium sp.
TTCTCAAAGCCAGCGGTGCGGCGCAGCCGGCAAGATGCGCGCCAAGCCCGAAGGGTGTGATTTGTTCAGAGGTTCCTTAAATACCGCTCGGCGGTTCATGTGAAACAAGGCCACAAGAGTAAAGAGTCCTGTGGAAACCAGCACATGCCACGAAAAAACCTTTCCCGGTTTTGTTGTTTCATCGTCCGGGTTATGGTATACTATTTTTGAATCAGCATCACAGGATAAAGGATGTGGAACCTATGCAGACCCTGGAAGAGGCACGCCGCGAGATCGATGCGGTGGACCAGCAGCTGGCCGCGCTGTTTGAGCGGCGGATGAACGCCGTGCTGGCCGTGGCCGAATACAAAAAGGCCAACGGCCTGCCTGTTTACGACGCCGCACGGGAGGCCGCCGTGCTGGAGCGATCCGCCGCGTACATTCGGGATCCAACCCTGCGGCCCTATTATATCGACCATGTGCGCAACCGCATCGAGGTGGCCAAGCAGTATGAGGCGCTGGTGCTGGGGCGCAACCGCGCCGCCTACCAGGGCGTGGAGGGCGCGTTTGCCCACATCGCGCTCAAGCAGCTGTTTCCCCACGCCGAGGCGGTGAACTACCCCACCTGGGACGACGTGTTCACCGCAGTGGAAAACGGCGACGCCGCCCACGGCGTGGTGCCCTTTGAGAACAGCCATGCGGGCGACGTGTCCGCCGTGCTGGATCTATGCTATAACCACCCTGCCCTGTGGGTAGTGGACGTGTACGACCTGCCCATCTCCCAAAATCTGCTGGCCTTGCCGGGCGTGCAGCTGCAGGAGCTGCGGGACGTGTACAGCCACCAGCAGGCCATCTCCCAGAGCGAGACCTTCCTCAAGAGCTTCCGGCTGCCGGCCCACGCCATGCCCAACACGGCCCTGGCCGCCAAGTTCGTAGCCGAAAGCGGCGACCGCACCAAGGCCGCCATCGCCAGCCGCGAGACCGCCGCACTCTACGGGCTGGAGGTGCTGGTGCCCGAGATCAACACCGACGGCGACAACACCACTCGCTTTATTGTGCTCAGCCGCGAAAAGCCCACCGCTGGCAACCGCTTTTCGCTGCTGTTCACCGTGGATAACAAGCCCGGTAAGCTGGCCGAGGTGATCCAGAAGATCGGTGCGTCCGGCTTCAATATGGAGTCTATCAAGAGCCGGCCCATGCCCCACATCCCGTTTGAATATTATTTTTACGTCGAGCTGGTGGGCAGCCCCGCGCAGGCCGAGACCACGGCCCTGCTGCACGAGCTGGACCGCACCTGCCGTACCGTGCGTATGTTAGGAGTGTATACAAAATGAGGGAAGAATTTATCGGTACCAAGCTCACCATGAACCTGGGCACGCGCAGCTACGACATCATCCTGCGGCGCGGCGCGCTGCAAAACCTGTATCAGTTTACGAACCTGGGCCGCCGCGTGGCCATCGTCACCGACAGCGGCGTGCCCGCCCAGTACGCCGGGTTCATCGCGGATCAGTGCCAGGACTCGGTCATCATCACTGTGCCCCAGGGCGAGGCCAGCAAGAGCATGAAGACGCTGGAGAGTGTGCTGCGCCGGATGCTGGACTTCGGCATGGATCGGGGCGATCTGGTGGTGGCCGTGGGCGGCGGCGTCGTGGGGGATCTGGCCGGCTTTGCGGCGGCCGTTTACATGCGGGGCATCGACTTTATCAACTGCCCCACCACCACTCTCTCCATGATCGACTCCTCCATCGGCGGCAAGACCGCCGTGGATCTGGGCGACACCAAAAACATCGTGGGCGCATTCTGGCAGCCCAAGCTCGTGCTGGTGGACCCCGAAACGCTGGCCACTCTGCCCCGCCGCCACTACGTCAATGGTCTGGCCGAGGCGGTCAAAGCCGGCCTGCTGGCCGACCCCGAGCTGTTTAGTATCTTTGAGACCGGCGATATCGACAAGGACATCGATACCATCATTTACCGCAGCCTCAAGTTCAAAAAGTCCATCGTCGAGCAGGACGAGACCGAGCACGGCGTGCGCCGTGCGCTGAACTTTGGCCACACCATCGGCCACGGCATCGAGGCGGTCAAGGGAGTCAAGGGCCGCCGCACCGCCGGCCTGTACCACGGCGAGTGCGTTGCGCTGGGCATGCTGCCCATGATCGAGACCAAGACGCTGCAAAAGCGCACGCGCGCGGTCTACCGCCGGCTGGGCCTGCCCATGCGCGCGGCCTACGACAAGCAGAAGGTGCTGGCCGAGATGCTGCACGACAAAAAGGCCCACGGCAGCACCATCACCGTGATCAAGGTGCCCGGTCTGGGCTGCTGGCGGGCCGAATCTATCCCCACCGCCGAGCTGGGGAAACTGTTGGGGATCGAGGAAGCATGAAAAACACATACGGCAACAATATCACGTTAACGATCTTTGGCGAGAGCCATGGCCCTGCGGTGGGCGCTGTGCTGGACGGCATGGCCGCCGGCTGCGCCGTGGACGAGGCGTTTATCGCCGCCTGTATGGACAAGCGCCGCGCCCGGGGGGACGGCCTTTCCACGGCGCGCGTGGAGGCCGACGCAGTGCGCATTTTATCCGGCGTACTGGACGGCCACACCACCGGCACGCCCATCACCCTGCTGATCGAAAACCAGAACACCCGCAGCGGCGACTACGCCAAAACAGCCGGCCTGCTGCGCCCCGGCCATGCCGACTACACGGCCTATGCCAAATACCACGGCTGGCAGGACGCGCGCGGCGGCGGGCATTTTTCCGGCCGCATCACGGCCGGGCTGGTGGCCGGCGGCGCGGTGCTGCTGCCCGCGCTGGAGCGGGCCGGCGTTTGCATCCAAACGCACATTTTCGCCTGCGCGGGCCTGGCCGATACGCCCTTTGCGCAGGACGACCCCGCCCTGCTGGCCCGCCAGCTGGAATGCCTGCGCGCCAGGAAGGAGGGCTTTGCGCTGCTGGACGCCGCCGCCGGGGAGCCGATGAAGGCCGCCATCCGCGCGGCGGGCGCCGAGGGCGACAGCGTGGGCGGCATTTTGGAAACCGCCGTCACCGGCCTGCCCGCCGGCGTGGGCGAGCCGTTTTTCGACAGCGTGGAGAGCGCGCTGGCGCATTTGGCCTTTGCCATCCCGGCGGTCAAGGGCATCGAGTTCGGCGCGGGCTTTGGCTTTGCGGGGCTGCGCGGCAGCACGGCCAACGATGCGTTCCGGGTGGACGAAGCGGGCCGGGTGGTCACAGCCACCAACCGCAACGCGGGGCTGAACGGCGGCATCGCCAACGGCATGCCGGTGCTGTTCCGCACGGCGGTCAAGCCCACGCCCAGCATCTACAAGCCCCAGCAGACGGTGGACTACCCCGCCCGCCAAAACGCGGAGCTAAGCATCAAGGGGCGGCACGACCCCTGTATCGTGCCCCGCGCAGCCATCGTGCAGAGCTGCGCCGCCGCGCTGGCCGTGGCGGATCTGCTCACCGCGCGCTACGGCGAGCGCTGGATGGCCCGGCCGGAAGAATACCGCACACAGGAAGGCAACTGAAATGGAATACGGTCTGATCGGCTCCAAAGTGGGCCACTCTTACTCCAAGGTCATCCATGAGATGGTCTGCCCCTATACCTACGACCTGCACCCCCTGCCCACCGAGGCGGAGGCGCGGGAGTTTTTGCGGCGCAGGCCCTTCAAAGCCATCAACGTGACCATCCCGTATAAGAAGCTCGTGATGGAATACTGCGGCTTCATCGACCCGCGGGCTGCGGCCATCGGCGCGGTGAATACGGTGGTGAACCGGGCCGGCATCTTATGCGGCTACAACACCGATTATCTGGGCTTTGCCTATCTGTGCCGCATCCATGGCGTAGAGTTCGCGGGGCGCACCGTGCTGATCCTGGGCACCGGCGGCACCCACAACACGGTCACAGCCGTTGCGCGGGACAAGGGCGCTGCGCGCATCCTCACGGTGAGCCGCACGCCCGACCCCGCTAAGGGCGAGCTGAGCTATGCCGAGGCGGCCGCCAGCGGCGCGCAGATCGTGGTGAACACCACCCCCGCCGGCATGTACCCGAACGTGGGCGTGTGCCATCTGGATGTGGCCGCCATGCCGGGCCTGGAGGCCGTGCTGGACGCAGTGTACAACCCCTACCGCACCGAGCTGGTGCTGCGCGCCATGGAGGCCGGCGTACCGGTGGCCGTGGGCGGCCTGGAGATGCTGGCAGCGCAGGCGGTTTATGCCGCGGAGTATTTTCTGGACAAAAAATTCCCGGATGCTGAGGCCGAGATTGCCCGGGTATGTGCGGCGCTGCGCCGGGACATCCTGAACGTCTCGGTGATCGGAATGCCCAGCAGCGGCAAGAGCACGCTGGGCCGCGCGCTGGCCGGAGCCACCGGTAAGGCCTTTGTGGATCTGGATATCGAGATCGAGCGGGCCGCAGGCTGCACGATCCCGGAGATTTTTGACGCGGAGGGCGAGGACGGGTTCCGTGCGCGGGAGAGCGAGCAGACCGCGCGCTTCGCCAAGGAAAACCGCAAGCTCATATCCTGCGGGGGCGGCGTGGTCAAGCGGCCCGAAAACGTGCGGGCGCTGCGGCAGAACGGCGTGGTGCTCTTTCTGGACCGGCCCGTGGAGGCTCTGGCCGTGGGCGGGAACCGGCCGCTCTCTTCCAGCATGGAGGCGCTGCGGAGGATGGAGACGGAGCGCCGGCCCTTATATGAGGCAGCAGCGGATGCCGTGATACCGAATGATTCAACCGTGGAGGCCGCCGTGGCCGCCGCGCTGGAGGCACTGGATGAAATTTTTGATCATTAACGGCCCGAACCTGAATATGCTGCGGTACACGGAGCCCGGTGTGGCCGGCGAGATGGATTATGACGCATTGGTGGAGTATGTGCATTCCTGCTGCGCGCAGATGGGCATCGGCACCGAGTTTTACCAGTCCAACCACGAGGGAGATCTGATCGACGAGATCCAGAGCGCGCAGGGGCGCGCGGACGGCATCGTCATCAACGCGGGCGGGTACGCGCATTACAGCGTGGCAATCCTGGACGCGCTGCGCTGCTGCGGCGTGCCGGCGGTGGAGGTGATGCTGGACGACCCTTCCGGCAGAGAGCCGTTCCTCCAGACGGACGTCGTTTCCTTCGGGTGCCAGGGGCATTTCATCGGCGAAGGTCCTACCGGCTACGTCCACGCCTGCGCCTACCTTGCCCAGCTCCTGCGCCTGGGCGGCTCGCCCCACCCTCACATTGCGATGTGAGGTGATGGGAATTATTCCCCAGCCTTTTCCGGCCTTTTTTGAAAAAAGGCCCCGGCGAAAAAAACTTTTTGACTGCCAGCGCGCATACGCGCTGGCATATCAAACGTTCTTTTTGCCGCTTTCTTTCAAGGAAGCGGCAAAAAACACAAAAACATAGCAAACATAGAAAGGAACCATCCCATGATCATTTCAACGAAAAAAGGCACCCCACAGGAGGAATTGGATAAGATTATCACCGGATTCGAGGCGAAGGGCCTGTCCGTTACGCTCATCACCGGCGAGGACTACTATGTGTTCGGCCTGGTGGGCGACACCACCAAGATCTACGAGCGCGACGTTCTCGCAAACCCCTGGGTGGATAACGTCACGCGCGTTTCGGCGCCGTATAAGCGCGCCAACCGCCTGTTCCACCCTGCGGACTCCGTGATCGACTGCGCCGGCGTAAAGATCGGCGGCAAGGAAAAGGTCGCCGTCATGGCCGGCCCGTGCAGCATCGAATCCGCCGAGCAGGCCCTGCGCATCGCAAACGGCGTCAAGGCCGGCGGCGCAGCGCTGTTCCGCGGCGGCGCATACAAGCCCCGCACCTCGCCGTACTCCTTTCAGGGTCTGGAGACCGAGGGTATCCTCGACATGGTCAAGGCCCGCGAGGCCACCGGCCTGCCCATCGTGTCCGAGCTGATGAGCGAGAACCGCATCCCCGAATTTGAGGAATATGTGGACGTAGTGCAGATCGGCGCACGCAATATGCAGAACTTCCAGCTGCTCAAGGCCGTGGGCAAAATGCACAAGCCTGTGCTGCTCAAGCGCGGGCTATGCAACACCATCGAGGAGTGGATCATGAGCGCCGAATATATCATGGCCGGCGGCAACGAAAACGTCATTCTGTGCGAGCGCGGTATCCGCACGTTCGAGAAATACACCCGCAACACGCTGGATCTTTCGGCCATCCCCATCATCCACGAAAAGACTCACCTGCCCATCGTCGTGGACCCCAGCCACGCCACAGGCAAATCCAACCTCGTGGAGCCCATGATGATCGCCGCTGTGGCCGCCGGTGCGGACGGCCTGGAGGTGGAGGTCCACCACGACCCGCGCCATGCCTGGAGCGATGGCGCACAATGCCTCACGCCGGACGCCTTTGCGCAGGCCATGTCCAAGTGCCGCCAGGTGGCCTGGGCCATCGGCCGGGATATGTGACGCGCTGAAGCTCTTCGGCACAAATCCGATAAGGCCGGACCGAACGCCCGGCCCTCCGGTCCAATATAAGGGGCCCCTGAATCGATCGCGGCCAACGCCTTGCACGTATACCAGATCAAATCAGAGGCTCCTTTGGCAAATACCATTGTAAGAGGAGGCACGGCCATGATCGTGCAGATCTCCGCCCCGCGGGGCATAAGCGGCAGCGCCGCCGCGCCCCCCAGCAAAAGCATGGCCCACCGCGCGGTGCTGTGCGCGGCGCTGGCCGGGGGCGACTCGCATCTTTTCAATCTCGAATACAGCAAGGACGTGTCGGTCACGCTGGACGCCGCCGCGCAGCTGTGCGCCGGGGTGCAGCGCAGCGAAGCCGGCGCCGTAGTGCGCGGGCTGGGCCGGTTCAAGCCCATCGGCCGGCCTGTGGACTGCTGCGAGAGCGGCAGCTCCCTGCGCTTTCTCATCCCGCTGTTCAGCCTCACCGGCCAGCGCATCACCTTTGTGGGCCAGGGCCGCCTGATGCAGCGCCCCCAGGGCGTGTATGAACAAATCTTCCAAACCCAGGGTCTGGAATTTGTGCAGACGGACAGCAGCATCACCCTGTGCGGCGCACTGCGCCCCGGCGAATACGAGCTGGCCGGCAACGTGTCCAGCCAGTTTGTCAGCGGGCTTTTGTTCGCGCTGCCCCTGCTGGACAGGCCCAGCACCCTGCGGCTGATCCCCCCCGTGGAGAGCCGCAGCTACATCGAGATGACCCGCGCCGCGCAAGCCGCCTTTGGCGTCGCCAGCCAGTGGCGCGATGAAACTACCCTGTACATTCCTGGCGGGCAGCGCTACCGTCCGCGGGACTACACCGTGGAGGGCGATTACAGCCAGGCTGCCTTTCTCGCGGTGCTGGGCGCGGTGCGCGGCGGCATCACGATCACCGGTCTGGCCGCAGATACCTTGCAGGGCGACGCGGCCATCCTGGACATTTTGCGCCGCTGCGGCGCGGACTTTGTTTGCGGCCCGGACGGCATCCATTTTCATAAATCGGCGCTGCACGGCGTGGACATCGACCTGGCGGACTGCCCGGATCTCGGCCCCATCCTGATGGTGCTGGGCCTGTTCTGCAAGGGCGCCACCACCATCCGCAACGCCGGGCGGCTGCGCATCAAGGAGAGCGACCGCATCGCCGCCATGGAGCAGGAGCTGCGCCGCTGCAGCGGCTGCATCGAGAGCAACGGCGGCACCGTAACCGTGCAGGGCAGCCTGCTGCAGCCGCCGGCAGAGCCCTTCTGCGGCCACAACGACCACCGCGTGGTGATGAGCTGCGCCATCCTTGCGCTGGCCGCCGGCTTCAACGCGCAAATCAGCGGGGCCGAGGCCGTGCGCAAGAGCTGGCCCAATTTCTTTTCGGTGATCCAAACGCTGGGCGCGGAGGTGAAGGAGCTTGTATAACCTGGACAGAAACAAACGCTATCTGATTGTGGGCCTGGGCCTGCTGGGCGGCAAATATGCGCTGGAGCTGACCAAGGCCGGCTTCCATGTGGACGGCATCAACCGCAGCGAGGGCCACCTGCGCTACGCGCTGGAGCACGGCTACATCCAAAACGGCAAGACCCGTAATTTTGAGGATCTGGTGCAAAACGCCGACCACATCATTTTTGGCCTGTACCCCACGGCGCTGCTGGAATGGTTTAAGGCCTACGGCGCGCTGCTCAAGCCGGGCTGCATCTTCACGGACGTATCCGGTGTAAAGACCGGCCTCGTGGAGCCCATGCAGGCGATGTGCCCGCCGGGCGTGGAGTTCATCGCCAGCCACCCCATGGCAGGCCGCGAGACTTCCGGCGTAGAACACGCTGCCGAGGTCAACTTTGCCCCGGCCAACTTCATCATCACCCCCACCGCGTGCAACACGCCCCAGGCCATCGAGTGGGCACGGGCGCTGGC
Source organism: uncultured Faecalibacterium sp. (assembly GCA_964646195.1). Lineage (GTDB taxonomy): Bacteria > Bacillota > Clostridia > Oscillospirales > Ruminococcaceae > Faecalibacterium. The sequence goes on from CAZYAX010000007.1 coordinate 8,337, forward strand.
CGGGGTGCTGGGCTTCCGGCACATCTGCACGCTCACCGTGCAGGAGCACGACCGCATGATCGGCTATGTGAGCCAGCTGTGCCACGCCATTGCCGTGAGCCTGATGTGCGCTAACGACAACACCTCGCTGTGCGAATACACGGGCGACTCCTTCCGCGATCTGACCCGCATCGCCAAGATCAACGACAAAATGTGGGCCGAGCTGTTCCTCTGGAACCGGGAGAACCTCATCGGCGAGATCGACCAGTTCGACGCTGCCTTACAGCAGATGCGCGCCGCGCTGGCCGCCGGCGACCGGGAGAAGCTGGAGGAAATGTTCCGCCTGTCCACCCAGCGGCGCACCGCATTCGACAAAAACGGCGGCTGAGCGCCGTCATACGGGGAGAACTTTTCCGGGCCATGTACAGCCGGACTCGGGCCGGAAGCTGCCCCCAGAACCCTTAGGGAGGGACGCTTTATGCCCAAACAGGAAGGACAAAAACGCAAGATGCTGGCCCTTTTGCGCATTTTGGAGCGCCAGACCGACGAGCAGCACTGCCTGTCCGGCACGCGGCTCGTGGAGCTGCTGGCGCAGGAGGACATCCTCTGCGAGCGCAAGAGCCTGTACAGCGACATCGACGCGCTGAACCGCCTGGGCTATGACATTGCCCTGCGGCACGGGCGCGGCGGCGGCTTTTACATGGCCAGCCGCCCCTTTGAGCTGGCCGAGCTCAAACTGCTGGTGGACGCGGTGCAGAGCAGCCGCTTTATTCCCCAGCGCAAAAGCGACGCCCTCATCCAAAAGCTCACCGGCCTCACCTCCGTTTACCAGGCGAGCCAGCTGCAGCGGCAGGTGTATGTGCTGGGCCGGCCCAAAAGCCTGAACGACCGCATCCTGTACAGCGTGGACGCGCTGCACGAGGCCATCAGCCAGGGGCGGATGGTACGCTTCCACTACGCCAATGGCAAGACCCACGCCGTGAGTCCCTGGCAGCTGGCCTGGGAAAACGGCGCGTATTACCTCATCGCCTATCAGGATTACGCCGTCCCGGCCAACATCCGCAACTACCGAGTGGACCGCATGTCCGACGTGCAGGCGTTGGACGAACCCCGCCGGGGCAAGGAGCAGTTTGCCGCCTTCGACCTGCCCGCCTACCTCAAAAAGCACTTCAACATGTACGGCGGGCCGGAGCGCCAAGTCACGCTGCAATGCACAAACGATTTGCAGGACGCCATGCGCGACCGCTTTGGCCGCGAGCCGGTGTTTGTGCCGGAAGGGGACGGCCGGCATTTCCACTTCACGGTGCCGGTCTGCATCAGCGACCAGTTCTACGGCTGGGTGTTCGGCTTTGGCGGCAAGGTGGCCGTGCTCGCCCCGCAGGAGGTGCGCGCCGCGCTGGGTGCGCTGGCGCGGGAGATCGCCGGACAGTATGAGGAAGCGGAGGAATAAACGATGCCTAAAAAGAAAAAGCGGCCCCAAAAAGCCGCAGCAGCCGCCCAACCACAGCAGGCGCAGCGCTGGGCCGCGCTGTACGAAGTCGCCGGCAGGATCATCGGCCTGGACCCCTGGGTGAATTTTAAAGATGACGACCTGTTGCTCTATATCCCGCGGGACATGAAGCAGACGGTCTTTTTCCATATCTGTTCCAACGACAGTATGACCGGCATCCTGATTTTCCCCGATGCCGCCTCTTACCTGAATTTCAGCCGGGATTGCTCCACCACGCGGGAGATATCGCGCCTTTTTATCGAATCGTGCAGCTACACCATGCAGCTCACCCCCTGGGACGAGCTGGATCCCGAAACCCAGCGCCTGCTAAGCAAGCTGGGACGCAGGCCGGACAACGGCAGCAGCCTTGTGCCCGTCTTTTTCTCCAAGCAGTATGGCTGTATGCCCGTACCATCAAAGAGCCGCCGCGATCTGGATTTCCTCATCGACTGCATGCGCAACCTGTATATGCAGCTGTGTGCCGTATTACAGGGCGGCCTCGTGGTCGATTTTGACGGCGGCGAAATGCTAGTGCGGTTTTATTCCTCCGAGAACCGGCTCTGGCTCAACCGCGCCATGCCCAAAAAGCTGCCGGAGCCGGAGCGGGCGCCCGTCCTATTGGTGGACACGGCCCCCATAGAGCACCTGCGCAGCTGCCCGGTCAACCCGGACGGCCTGCGCGTTGAGTTTGACTTTAGCTGGTCGTGGGACGAAGAGGCTGAAGAGGACGGGAAGGCCTTCTACTATCCGATCATCGCCGTCTTTACCGACCGCGTCCACAAAACCGTCCTCACCGCCAGCCGCTGCCACCCGTCGCAGCTGGTGGACTGCGCCTTTTCCCTCTGGGAAGACCTGATCGTGCAGCATGGCCGGCCGGACACGCTGTATGTCTCCCGCGACGAGAGCTTTGACCTGTTTGAGGATTTTGCCAACAAGCTCGGGGTCAAGATCAAGCAAGTCAAGCATTTGCCTGCCGCCGAACGCGCCCTGCGGGAATACGGCGCGGTTTGATATCCATGCAAAAAGGCTCCGCCCTGCCGTGCGCGTATGCGCTGCGGCAAAGCGGAGCTTTTTATGATTCAGAAAGGTGTTTTATGGAAGCACTGCGCAAGCCCATCCTCGCCGGGATGCCTCTGCGGGGCGATTGGCTCTGCCCCAACACGCCGGGAAGCAAAGTCCCCAGCCACGGCACCAACCGGCTGGGGACGCGATACGCCTACGACTTTGTTCAGGCGGACTGGACGCGCAGAGGCTGGCCCGCCTACCGCGGCGGCCTGTCCTGCGCGTTTGAACAGTATGAGGTGCTGCGGGCGGGATGTGGCAGACCGTGGAGGGCGGGGTGCCGAAGGAGGGGGAACACGTACGCTTTTCGGGAAATGTCAATCCATAAATTCCACTTCCACCGTCAAATTTGGAATATCCAGGTTTAACCCTTTTACTAAGTTTTGAAGTAATTTTATCGCCAACGATTCGGCCTTCTTATAGGTTTCCTGATTTTCAAGGATTCCCTGCCGGATACTTAATTCTGCATTGTTGAGCATTTCACGTACAGCATCTTCGCCAATCTCTGCGGTTGGCCAACCTTGCTCGTCTATAAGCAAAGGTTCTCCTCTATCTATCCTAAAATCACTCAACTCTGGTTTTGGAACACGAATCAGCACATACGCCCGTTCATTATCTATAATAAATTCGCTTTTTTGCAAGTCTACTGTAAAAACTCCGCTTGCTAACACCTCCAACCACACATCAACATCACCTGTTTTTAGTATCCATGTTTTATCTTCATATTTCTCTGTAAGATAGGCAACATCACTTACTTTTAGAACCTCTAATCGTGCCATCTCCTGAATTTTGTCTATCTCTATCGTCGCCTTGTTGCTCACATGGTTGGTTCTTTCTGCAATTGCCAGAGCTTTATTATAAAATTCCTCGCGTGTCTCATTCTTACTCATCTGCTTCGCGCTGTCGTATGCGGTTCTATATGCTTCTATTCCAACTGTTGCTGCATCCATAACCAAAAAGACAGCCACACAGCCAAATAGAATCATCATCATTATGGCTTTTAACTTTTTTCTGAAAGAATGTGGCTTTTTATAATCGCTTTCTTGTTCTGTGTTGTCCTCCCGCTCAAATTCCTCCATTTTGTCGGTTTGAGAAAGCATTTTCATTGTTTTCACTTCCTTTTAATTTAACTCTATATTACCTCGACTTTTTTCTTTGAATTCAACACGCACTATCCACTCTTCTCCATAAACCGTGGAAATCAGCGTTTTAATTTGCAATTTAGCCGATTCTTCTGCGTCATTCATTAAGGAATCATACTGAGCCATTTTTTCTCTAACATTAGCTTCAATCTGTGTAATAGAGTTTAGGTAGGCTTCAATCCCTTCTTGCGCACTTACAGTAAATGAAAAGTTTTGAGCTTCCGCCAATTTTTGGGTACTACTTTGGTTCAGATAAAGCTCCATCTCTGGCCTCGGTATAATAATTGTTGCATTTTTCTTTTCATCGTCCTGTGCTACTGTCACCCGACTCAAATCCACTGTAAAAATCGCATTTCCCGTTGCTCTATATAATACCTTATATGTATCGCCAATTTCATGCAAATTCTTCAGTGTCACTTCGGCTCTAAGGACTTCAAGCTGGCCAACTTCTTCCACAAAGCCCTTAATATCCGCTGTCGTATCTGCCGCACTCAGTCCCTCCGCTTTTCCATCCTCTACACCCTTTGCTACTTCTTTTGTAATGCCTTCACGAGACCCTATTGCTTTTCCCGTTTCTTCTCCGCGTATTTCTCCCCAAGTAGTTCCTATGGCTTTGGCACGAATGTGAACAAAAAGCCAAATGCCAAATACAGCAATAACAAATAAGATTGCTTTTACTATAAAGGGTATTCTTCTTTTCCTCGATTTCATCGTATCATTCCTTCTTTTTCCCAATTGTAAATTTTTCATCCGGGTAGATCGTCATTCCATCCAACTCCGCTGTGATCGGAATTTCAATGGTCTGTTCTGTACTATTAAGGATTCCTTTAAAGAATCCCACAATCCCATCTGATCTTTGCTTGAATTCATAGCCCTCACTGGTTATTGTATATGTTAGTGTTAATTTTTGCCCTTCCTTCACTTTTATCTTTCCACTAACTTCCTCTTTATCAAGCATATAGATGCATTCTCCATATTTGGCGTCAGAATTAAGGGTTACTGTATAAAGCGACCTGTTGTCGCTACTTACCATTTGCTCTTGTGCAGCTTCTTGTATAACTCTTAATGTGTAGCGCGAAACACCATTTGCCAATGGGTCTACCGATTCTTGAATATATTGATAGTCACCATCTATGATTTCATATCCGCCCTTGGTATCAATTAGAATCTTATCACCATATTGAAGTTTTTTCGTCCACGTTTTATTCCTTTTTACAGTTTCCCCCTCTTCGTCGTTAAATTTAATCGTTCCTTCTTCATCCAATTGAATCGATATAGTTAGATATGGATGCAGCTCTACTGAATAGCTTTCGTTTTCTTCTGTTGTGCCAGCCTCCCAAAACTGCACTACGCCCTGCCCACTATTTTGGCTAAAGTAGTCCGGCTCAGATGTTACATAAAAATAGTTTTCCTTATCGTATGTATACGTTACAATATATCCTCCAAGCGAACTAATTTTTGCCGTACCATTCTCAAACTCTTTTCCGTCCACTTTCCAAGTTCCTGCACTTGTAAGGTCCTGCTCTTCACCATATGAATCTATATAATAATCCCTCAAGAATAGTTTCCTGTTTTGGTATTCGCCTATTGGTAAAATAGAAAGCTCTGTTCCTTTAAAATCTGCTGGAATTTGATAAACCAACCCATTCTCCGCGCTTTTAAACAGTAATTCACGATTTCCGTCCGCATCATATTCATACACTCGGAATTCTGCCAAGTCATATAAACCGCTATACTGATTACTGCTCTCTACTTCCCCTGCATAAATACACTCACCTGGATTAAGATAGCACTCTTCCTCTTCAATCGGATACTCACATGCCGTATCCTTATAGTAGCAGATTGTGAGATATCCGTTTTTTGCAAATGTAACATGAACCTGCCCTTGTACCACTTCTGTTTCTAAACCATCTTTTTCAATTTCATCTACGCCCGTATAATATCCATCCTCATTCAATTCGCCATTTTCTGCAAGTTCCTGATATTTTCGATAGTCTTCATCCTCGGCAATACCAGATTGCTGCAGCAACACCTTTTCCCAACATCCATCCATTCCTGCACAGCCTGATAACAGTATCATTGCCAGTACCGCTATAAAGATTGTAATTTTTTTCATGTTTCGTTGATTCCTTTCCTTTCTATACCAGCCAAAGCCTTCTGAAATTTTCAGTTAAACATCCTCATTGTCTCTTTTCACTTCACCTTTCCTTAGTTTTCGTCATGGTAAATGTAAATTTCGCGAATGATAACATTTCTGTTATTATGGAACCTCTGAATAATTCCACTTACTCTGGATTCAGGCTACATCTGAACATTTTTTGAGCGGCTTTGACGGCTGAATCCCGCAGCTTCCACATTGTTTGCCCCATCCTTCGGGGAATTTCCTCTAAAAGAGCGCACTTTTCCCCTTCAGATTGTGGATAACTTTCGCCCGGCGATCGCCAACATATAAACTTCCGCATGGCATAGCTGTCATAGATGGCATCCTCCGTTGCGGGGTCGGACAGGTTGAACCAGATCTGAA
>CAZYAX010000008.1:0-14262 GCA_964646195.1 uncultured Faecalibacterium sp.
GAGATCACCTGATCCTCAGCGGTCAGGGTGTTCTCGTTGACGGAGAAGACGATGGTCTTCAGGTCGTTGCCGGCAGGAGCGGAAATGACAACCTTCTTCGCGCCAGCGGTGATGTGAGCCATGCTCTTCTCCTTGCTGGTGTAGAAGCCGGTGCACTCCAGCACGACATCGACGTTCAGCTCGCCCCAGGGGCACTCCTTCGCATCCTTAACGGCATAGATCTTGATCTCCTTGCCGTCCACAACGATGGAATCCTCGGTAGCCTCGACAGTGTGCTTGCCTTCGCCGATCTTGCCGCAGAAGGGACCCTGTGCGGTGTCGTACTTCAGCAGGTGTGCCAGCATCTTGGGGCTGGTCAGGTCGTTGATCGCGACAACCTCGTAACCCTCAGCGTCGAACATCTGACGGAAAGCCAGACGGCCAATACGGCCGAAACCATTGATAGCAACTCTAACAGCCATTTTAATAGTACCTCCTAATTTTTTACCCAGTAAATCGGATAAATTCACGGTATCTTTATTGTAGACCAAAACGCAAAAAGTTTCAAGTCCGTGTCAAAAGATTAACGACTTGATTTTGCATTTTTCTTATTTTGCACGAATTTTTGGTAGGAATCTCCCAGCGTTTTAGGACATTATTGCCAAAATTTTCATTCCGAAGCCCGTTCCTGACCCGCCGTGCCCGCCAGGCAGCCCACGGCGCACACTGCGCCCAGCGCGCCCACGCAGCACATTCCCAGGCTCAGCCACAGCTGCGCGCCATTGCTTGCCCCGGCGCGCCATAGCGCCGCCGACTGGGGCAGCTCCATGCACAGGCAATAATAAAAGGCCCAAAGCCCGCTGCGGCACACGGCGTGCGCGTCGGACGCATCCGGCAGCAGCAGCGCCCGTGCCAGCGCCGAAAGGAACATCAGCGCGGCCAGCGGCGGCAGCACCGCCGCGGTGGGCAGCACCCGGTAATAACTGGAGCTGTTCTGCATAAAGCGCACCAGCACCAGCCAGTAGAACAGCACGCTGCCGGCCGCTGCCAGGGCCGCGCCGCCGGGCTGCCTGCTCCAGGTGCAGGCAAGCCAACCGCGCCCCAGCAGCGCCAGCCACGCCGCACACACAAGCTCCAGCGCAAGCTGCAACAGCGTGACGGCCCGCGGCCACAGCAAAAATTGCAGCACCGCCCCCACGGCAAACACCGCCGCGCCCGCCAGGGCCGCCACGCCAGCCGCCCGATACGGCCGGGCCAGGGCGGCAGGCCGCCTTGCGACCGGCCGCGCCCCCAGCACGCCCAGAACGGCCAGCAGCGCCAGCGCGCCGTACCGCAGCCACACCGAGCCCACCCGGCAAAGCCCGGTGGACAGGTCGGTAAATGTTGTAAGGTCCAGCCACCAGGCGGCCCCGAACAGGGCGCCTGCCAGCAACAATACTCCAGCCAAGCGTTTCATCAGCGTTCCTCGATACTCTTATATTTTTGCCGCACGCCCAGGTACTTGTAGGCCGGGCGGATGATGCGGTTTGCGAACACGACCTCTTCCACGCGGTGCGCGCACCAGCCCGGCACGCGGGCAATGGCGAACAGCGGCGTGTACAAATCCTCCGAGATGTCCAGCATGTGGTAGATCAGGCCGCTGAACAGATCCACATTGGCGCACACCGGCTTGCTGCCGCCCTTCTCCTCGGCAAAGATGCCCGGGGCCAACCGCTCGATGCTGCAAAGCATGTTGTATTCTTCCTCATAGCCTTTCTCATAGGCCAGGTGGCGGGCGCGCTCCTTCAGGATCACCTCGCGCGGGTCGCTGATGGTATACACCGCGTGGCCCATGCCGTAGATCAGGCCAGAGCCGTCGCCCGCCTGCCGGCGCATGATGCGGCGCAGGTATTCGCGCACCTCGTCGTCATCCTCGGGGTGCTCCACATGCCGCAAAATGTCCTCCAGCTGGCGCATCACCTTGTGGTTGGCGCCGCCGTGCTTGGGGCCCTTGAGTGCGCCGATGGCCGCCGAGATGGCCGCGTATGTATCCGTGCCGGAGGAAGAGAGCACGCGGGCAGTAAAGGTGGAGCAGTTGCCGCCGCCGTGGTCCGCGTGGACCAGCAGGCACATATCCAGCAGCTTTGCCTCCTCATGGGTGAAGCGCTGGTCCGGCCGGTAGGTGCTGAGGATATGCTCCGCCGTGCTCTGACCGGGTTTGGGCAGGTGGAAAAACATACTCTGCTTGTCGTAGTAACGGCGCTTGATCTGGTAGGCGCTCACCATGATAGTGGGCAATCCGGCGATCAGGTTGATGCTCTGGGTGAGGATGTTCTCCAGACTCAGATCCTCGGCGTGCTCGTCATAGGAATACAGCGCCAGCACTGCGCGGGCCATCTTGTTCATAATGTTGGGCGAAGGCGCTTTGAGGATCATATCCTCGGCAAAACCATCCGGCAGGGCGCGGTGCTCGGCCAGCAGCTCGCAGAAATTGCTGAGCTGATCCTGTGTCGGCAGGCTGCCGAACAGCAAAAGCCAGATCACCTCTTCAAACACGAAGCGGTCGTTGCGGTAGGCCTCCTCCACGATTTCGTTGATGTTCACGCCACGGTAGATCAGCTTGCCCGGCGTCGGGATGATATGCCCCTCCTGATCCTTTTTGTAGCCCACCACGTCGCATACGTTGGTCAGGCCTGCCAGCACGCCGGTGCCATCCGGGTTGCGCAGGCCGCGCTTTACGCCCAGCCGCTCGCTGGTCTCGGGGTCAATGTAGTTATTGGCGAGATACTCCTCACACAGGTTTTCCATAGTCGCCCTGTCGAGGGTCGCCACTTCGGAATTAAGCGTCACAGCACGATCCCCTTTCTGTTATTTTTCTATCCATATACTTTCCCTGATCCATCCCAAATGACGGATCCTTTCAAACGCTGCATTTACAGGCCGGCGTGCCGGTTGGGCGAGGCATTTTTCGCCCCGGCAGGGCCATTTGACACAAGCATACCGGATGCACGGCAGGAGGACGGCCTCCATAGGACGGGAAAAACTGCCCGGACGGCGCCGCATGCCTGCGAATATAGCTTTTTATATCATAGCGCTTTTGGAGCCTAAATTCAAGAAGCAACGAGCCGCCTTTTGCCGATTGGCACAAATTTTTGCACATTTTTTCGCCAAACTGCCGATTTTTGCGCTGGTTTGATCCCTTTGGCGGGTCTGGGCGCATTTCGCGCTTTCGTGCGCGGGCGGCGGTGTAAAATGGGCATAAAAAAGGGTGCAGCCGTCTGTCCGCGCTGCATTTTGGGAGCCGCCGGCCTGTATGCCGGCCCCAGCCAGAGGCTCCGGGCCGCGCGCCGCCGCCCGGGGCAGTGAAAGCCGCTCCCCTAAAAGTTTCGATCAACAAGAAGGTGCCGTTATGAAAAAGCCGTTTCTCTTCCTCGCCGCCGTGCTGCTCGTGCTGGGCTGCGCCCTGCCGCTGGCCGGCTATTATCTGGGCCTTGCCGCGCTGCGCCCGGCATCCGGCACACCGCCCATCCCGCAAAGCCCGCCTTCCGCCAGCGCGCCGGAAAGCGCCGCCCCGGAGCAGGAACCCGGCGGGCTGGCCGGGCTGCTGCCGGAACGCGCCGGGGGCGGTACCGGCGCGGGCGACCGCATTTTCCTCATCGAGGATCAAAGCACCGGCGAGGTGCTCTCGGTGCCCGCGCGGGACTATCTCATCGGCGCGCTGGCCAGCGAAATGCCGGTGAGCTGGCCGGACGAGGCGCTCAAGGCGCAGGCCGTCGCCGCCCACAGCTATGTGCTCTACTGCAAAAACCATGCAAACACTGCGGACGCCGGCGGGGCCTGGCTCTCTGCCGACCCGGCCCGGCGACAGGGCTTTTTGACCGACGCCGTGCTGCACAGCTACTGGGGCACGGACTACGAGGCCAATTACGCCCGGCTCTCTGCCCTTGTGGACGAGGTGCTGGACGAGGTGCTTTACTACCAGGGCGAGCCCGCCGGGGCCAGCTACTTTGCCATCTCCAACGGGCGCACCGAGGCAAGCGAAAACGTCTGGGGCACTGCCCTGCCCTATCTGTGTTCGGTGGACAGCGCCCTGGACACTGCCGCCGACAACTATGAATACAGCGTCACCTTTACGCAGCCGCAGATGGACAGCGCCCTGGCCGCCGGCCTCGGCATCGACCCGGCAGGCCGCGCGCCGGATGCTTACTTTGGCGCGGTTACATACACCCCCGCCGGCTATGTGGCCGCCATCGACGTGTGCGGCACCTCTGTAAAAGGCACAACGCTGCGCAGCGTGCTTGCCCTGCGCAGCGCGTGCTTCTCCGTCCGCTGGGAGGGCGATCATTTCACGGTCACCACCCGCGGCTACGGCCACGGCGTCGGGTTGAGCCAGTGGGGCGCAAAGGGCCTGGCCGAGCAGGGCCAGACCCATGCCGAAATTTTGGCTCATTACTTCCCAGGCACCGTGCTGGGTGTAGACTCCGAATAAGGAGCCAGGCCGCCGGAATGTGTTCTAACGCTTCTGTCCGCAATTGGTTCAGCGGCAGCCGATGCGCCAGCCAGGCTGCCGATCACGCCCAGCGCGCAAAACACCGGGTACAGGTAACTTGCTCCAAAGGTGCCCAGCTTTTTAGGCCCGCTGACCGCCTGCCCCGCCGCCTGCAACGCCACCGCCTTGTGGAACGCCACCATCACGGTGGCATAGGTGATGGATTTATCTTTCCGCGAGACGAACATCTCGTTGCCCCGGATGCCGTAGCAATACGTCAGCCCCTTCGCCGTGCAAAACGGCTGTCCGGCCTGCCGGGACAGCGCGTCCCACAAAAGCCGGTCCGCCGCTTTGTCCGGCGTTTCCTTTTGCGCAATCAGCCGCGCCACACTGGCCGCCAATGCCTGTTCGTTCGGTTCCACAGCGCCGCCCCCTTTTGCTTCTCTTTGCCCTTATTATAGAGGCGCGCCGTATGGGCGTCAAGGGCCGCAGCAGCGCCGGCTTTTTATGCGTCCTCCTGTTACTATATAATTGCCCCTTGGTTTATGGCAGCCAGCCATAGGCATGGGACATCTCGTTGCCTAAACTTTTACCGCAAAGTTACCGCAAAGGGGGCACTCTCCTTCCGGAAGTACCCCCTTTGCCTGATCCAGAGTCCGCCGGATGAAACCGGCAGGCCTGTTTAATTGCGTAAAAATTCCGTATGCGGGCTTTTCAGCGCCCAATCATGTACCAGCGCGCACACCTCCCGCAGATAGCAGGGCAGTATCTGGGAAAACGGGATATCCGCCGCCAGCGGAAGAATACCGGCATACCCTTGCTGCGCCGCCAGCAGGCCCGCGCGGCGGCAGTGGAACCCATTGGTCACAAAGTACAGCGGCTCCTGCGCCGAAATGCCGCGCTCCTCCAGCACCGCGCGGGAAAAGCGGAAATTTTCCTCGGTGGAGGTGCTTTGCCCTTCCGGCAGGATCTGCCCGTCCGGCACGCCGTGCTGCACCAGCCAGCGGCGCATGGCCTCCGCCTCCGAGATGGCCTCGTTCGGTCCCGACTGCCCGCCGCTCACTACCAGCGTCACCGCCGGGTGCGCCTCGTAGTAGGCGAGAGCCGCCTCCAGCCGGTCCACCAAAAGGGCCGTGGGCTCCTCCCCCCGCAGGCCGCAGCCCAGCACGATCAACGCCCGTGCCGGGCGTGTCTCCTGCACGGCGGCACTTTTCAGCTGCCCCAGCAGGATGTACGCCAGGATCAGCCCGTACAGCGCCAAGCCGGCGAAAAACAGCCCCTTGACCGCCAGGCCCACGCCATGCGCGCAGAATGCATCGATGAAGCGCCAGGCTGCCGCGTATACCGTACTGCATACTGCCATCCCCCAGACGATGTAAACGCCGAGATTGCGCGAGCCGTTCAGCGCATAGCCTGCCCCGGCCGCAAGCAGCACCGCCGCCAGCGCCCACTGGATCACCTGCCGCGCCATTTACAGCAAAATTTCCTTCAGCACACTGCTACCGTCCAGCTCATTTTCCACGCCCAGATATTCGCACACGGTTCTGGCGATGGTGCCAAAGCACAGCCGTGTGCCAAGATCCACGCCGGGGCGCACCTTTTTGCCGCAGATGAGATATGGCACATACTCGCGGGTGTGGTCGGTGGTCTTGAGGTAGGACGGATCGCAGCCGTGGTCGGCCGTGATCATCAGCAGATCGTCCTCCCGCATGCCGGGGATAAAGCCGGCCAGAAAACGGTCAAACTCGGTGGCGGCCGCCGCGTACCCGGGCACATCGCGGCGGTGGCCGTACAGCATGTCAAAATCCACCAGGTTGACAAAGGCCAGGCCCTCAAAATCGCGGGTCTGCAGCGCCTGCGTGAACGCGATGCCATTGGTGTTGCCTGTGGTCTTGATCTTTTCGGTCACACCCTCGCCGTCAAAAATGTCGTAGATCTTGCCCACGGCGATCACGTCCCTGCCCGCCGCCTTGAGTACATCCAGCATCGTGTTGCGGGGCGGCTTGAGGCTCAGATCGTGGCGGTTGGTGGTACGGCGGAAGGTATCCGCCGTGCGCCCCAAAAACGGGCGGGCGATCACGCGGCCCACGCCGTATTCTCCCCTGAGCATTTCCCGGGCAATTTCGCAGTAGCGGTACAGCTCCGGCACCGGCACCAGCTCCTCGCTGGCCGCCACCTGGAACACGCTGTCCGCGCTGGTATAGACGATCAGCGCGTTTCCGGCCATGGCCTGCTCGCCGTAGTCGCGCAGCACCTGCGTGCCGGAATAGGGCTTGTTGCACAGTACCTTATGGCCGGTCTTTTGCTCAAATTCCCGGATCAGCTCTTCAGGGAAGCCCTGCGGGAAGGTGGGCAGCGGCTTCGGGCTCACGACGCCCGCGATCTCCCAGTGGCCGATGGTGGTATCCTTGCCCATGCTCTGCTCCTGCAGGCGGGCAAAGGCCCCCACCGGGGCGGCGCACGGTTCCCCCGCAGTCACACCATCGATGTTGAACAGGCCCAGCTTTTGCAGATTGGGGCAGTCGAAATTGGGGTGCCCCGCAATCGCCCCCAGCGTATTGGTACCCTCGTCGCCAAAGGCGGCGGCATCCGGCTCCGCGCCGATGCCAAAGCTATCCAAAACGATCAAAAAAACACGTTTTCCCATGATCCTTACACTCCGTTTCTCCGCTCTCCGCAAAGGGCAGAGCCGTATGCAGAAGGCGTTTTCTTTTATTATAAGCGCATCCCGCCTTTTATGCAAGCTTCTGGGCGGCGCTGGGCGCGGATCCTGCAAGGTGCCCGCACGCTGGCCGCCGCTCCGGGCCGCCGGGTACGGAAGAAAATTTTAAAAAAATCTGAAACAATTTTTATAGGATTGCACCTTGCCGTATTGTATCCAACCGGGTATAATAGGGGTATACAAAGCAAGCCCTAATTTTTTCCATTGCCGGACCATCAAAACGTCTCAAACGTCATAGGAGGTTTATCATGCGCAAAACAAAAATCATCTGCACACTGGGCCCTGCCACGGATAAGGACGGCATCCTGCGCGAGCTGGTCGCCAACGGCATGAATGTTGCCCGCTTTAACTTTTCCCACGGGACCCACGAGGAGCACAAGGCCCGTCTGGATGCGCTGAAGGCTGTGCGCGAGGAGCTGGGCCAGCCGGTGGCCGCCCTGCTGGACACCAAGGGCCCCGAGATCCGCCTCAAGGATTTCGCCAACGGCACCGAGCAGCTGGAAGTCGGCCAGTCCTTTACCCTGACCACCCGCGATGTGGACGGCACCAAGGAGATCTGCTCCATCACCTATAAAGACCTGCCCCACGATGTTTCGGTGGGCGGCTGCATCATGCTGGACGACGGCCTCATCAAGCTGCTGATCCGCTCTGTGACCGACACCGACATCACCTGCGAGGTGCTCAACAACGGCAAGATCAAGAACCACAAGGGCGTCAACGTGCCGGGTGTGCATCTTTCCATGCCGTACATGAGCCAGCGTGACCGCGATGATATCATCTTTGGCATCGAGCAGGGCTTCGACTTTATCGCGGCCTCCTTTGTGCGCACTGCGCAGGATGTGTACGAGATCCGCAACCTGCTGAACAGCTACGACTCTAAGATCCGCATCGTGGCCAAAATCGAGAACCGCGAGGGCGTGGAGAACATCGACAGCATCCTGGCTGCGGCAGACGCCGTCATGGTCGCCCGCGGCGACCTGGGCGTTGAGATCGACTTTACCGAGCTGCCCGGTATCCAGAAGAGCATCATCGACCGCTCCTTCTCCTTTGGCAAGCCCATCGTCACCGCCACACAAATGCTGGACAGCATGATCACTAACCCCCGCCCCACCCGCGCGGAGATCTCCGACGTGGCAAACGCCATCTACGACGGCACCTCCGCCATCATGCTATCCGGTGAGACCGCCGCGGGCGCTTATCCGGTGGAGGCGCTCAAAACCATGGCCGCCATCGCGAAGCGCACCGAGACCGAGGCGCACTACCGCAGCCAACTGCGCAATCAGGTCAGCGGCAAGACCAGTATCAGCGACGCCACGGCCCACGCCACCTGCCTCACGGCCCAGGACGTGAACGCCAGCGCGATCGTCACGGTATCCATGGGCGGCAGCACGGCCCGCCTGCTCAGCAAGTACCGCCCGGTGCAGCCCATCATCGCCTGCGTGATGAACGAGCAGGTGCAGCGGCAGCTCTCCCTCTCCTGGGGCGTCATCCCGCTCATCATGCCGCTGGCCCACAGCACCGACGAGCTGATCGAGATGTCCACCCAGATTGCCGAGGAGCACGGCTACCTGCACAGCGGCGAGCTGGCCGTTGTGACCGCCGGCGTGCCGGTGGGTGTGAGCGGCACCACCAACATGGTCAAGATCCACATGGTGGGCAACTGCCTGGCCATCGGCGTTGGCGTAGGCCGCGAGGACAACGAGAGCTCCAGCGCCAAGGGCAAGGCCTGCGTCTGCCGCACGCTGGACGAGATCCGCGCCAAGTTCAAACCCGGCATGATCCTGGTCGTGCCCTCCACCAACAACGATATGCTGCCCTATGTGCGCGACGCCGCCGCCATCGTCGTGGAAGAAGCCGGCCTGAACAGCCACGCCGCCATTGTGGGCAAAGCCCTGCTCAAGCCCACCATCGTGGGTGCCACGGCTGCCACCAGCCACATCCGCGACGGCCTGGACATTGCGGTGGACTGCGCCCACGGCAGCGTGCAGAGCCTGCAAATTTGACCGGATACCGCCTGATTTTCGATTTCAAAAGGAGCGTTTTATCATGGAACGCATCGCGAGCTTTTGCGTCGATCACACCCGGCTCAAGCGGGGTATGTACCTGAGCCGCCGGGACGGCGACGTCCTCACTTGGGACATCCGCATGAAGGAGCCCAACAAGGGCGATTACCTCTCCACCGGCTGCGCCCACACGCTGGAGCACCTGTTTGCCACCTACGCCCGCAACAGCGTCTGGAAGGACGGCGTGATCTACGTTGGCCCCATGGGCTGCCGCACCGGCTTTTACCTGCTCACCCGCGGCCTCTCCGACGCGCAGGCGCTGGAGCTGGCGGTGGAGTCCTTCCGGTTTATGGCTGCCTTTGAGGGTGATATCCCTGGTGCAAGCGAGGCGGAGTGTGGGAACTACCGCGATATGGACCTGCCCGCAGCGCGCCGGGAGGCCGCCGCCATGCTGGAGGTGCTGGAAGGACTGGATGCGGGGAAGATGCGGTATTGAGGGAGGATGGTGTCCCTTTTTTCCTTCTAAAAGGGGTGGATTCCTTTTGAAGAATAAGGGGGATCCTTCCCCGCCTGAAGTACGGGTTCTTCTCTTTTTGAGGCGTGGAGGGCTCCCTTCTCCTTTCCAAGCGGCGCATACAGCGTAAGCGCATCATATGAAAAAACCATGGCTCATCGCTTTTTAGCGGTGGGCCATGGTTTTTGGATGGGACTTTTTTATTTTCCTTACTCCTTTTTTGCTTATGATCCGCGGGATCTTTCTGCGCTATCGTCATGCATGGTTTTTGCTTGGGTTTCGTTTGGGATTTTTTGTCTATGGTTTTTTCCCACTTATACTTCTTTTTCCCTATGAAAACGGTTCTTCCGCTGTCAATCGCTCATATTCCCTTTTCAAGATGCCGTCCAGCTCCGGATAGTGTGCCAACGCCCGGTGAAAGTCCTTCCAGAAAAGTTTTTCCCCTTCGTTGTTGATGCTACACAAGGTAGGTCCTTCCTGGGTTCCCGGAACGTAGATCAGCTCTATATGCCGTTTTTTCTTCGATTGCGGCGCACACACCTTTGTTCCGTTCAACACCGCCATCAACCAAAACCAGATATCGTCATTGGTCGGGCAAAGCTCCATAAAAAGCTGCGGGTTAGTGGTATCCTTATAGAGCGTATGAGGTGGGTACAGCACGCCTCCACAGCCCGTTGCTACATGAAGGATAGTTGGTTGCCCCGGCCAAATATCCTCTCCTCCTCGAACGACCTTGTATTGTTCGTCCTGCAAATAGAACTTCGTGACCCGGTGCGCACATATCGATTCAGGGTAAGCGAGATGCATTTCATAGAGCATCTTTAACCAGTTTTTCCTATAGTACACATCATCGTCCGCTGTTACGATTATTGCTTCTGGATATTGCTCCAGCGTAGGGATCAGTTTTTTATAGGAACGGATGTCACCACACCAGTCAATCTTTAAACCAAAGGCCTGTAATTTCAGAAGCTGTTGTGGCAGTTCTTTTTCTCCCTGCGGAAATTGTGTTTTTGCAAGCCATAAGACTACAGTATCCGGTTTCTTCTTTTGCAGCAAAAGCGATTTAACAGTCTCATCCACTGTACCAATCCGCGCAGGAAATGAGGTTAGCGATACTATAACTGTTTCTCCATTTCTTTTCTGGACTCCCCGCCAGCCAGGGATACGCGTTACAACCGGCCACAAAACCTCCACGCGCTTTTTTGTCCAGACCCGGTCGATTTTTCTAATCACTCTCCTGTACAGCGCTGCGATCCGGTTCATTCTTTTTCCTCCAAAAATCCTTCAAGATATCCCATAAATAACGGAATGCTTCCAACTTAAAAATCAGCGTTCCTAAAATATAGAGGCCTGCTCCCAGCACCACCTGTACAGCAACCGTCAGCAGATCGTTCCATCCAAATAGAGAGACGCTGTACACGCATATGCCCATGCCTATTGCCAGCAGCGTACTGGGCAGGATATCCCGAATCTGCTCAAGATATCGATAATTCAGCACCTTCCAGTTCGGCCAGCTGTTGATCACCTGGTTGAGGATCGTATTGGCCAGATAGCAATATGCAATGGCCATCACGCCAAACCGCATCGAAACCAGCAGAACGGCCACCTCGATTATCTTCTTCAAAATCTCCAGCTTTAAGAACACATCGCTTCGGCCCATTGCTTTAATTGCGTTGGTATTCGCCGTATGGATCGGTTGAAACACATAAATAATGCAGAAAATCCGCAGATACGGCACACAGGGAAGCCATTTTTCGGTGAAAATGAGCCGCACCACCGGCTCCGCTATAAACGCCAGCCCAATCATCAGCGGCGCCATAATATAATTGCTGGTCATGATCGCACGGCGCACCATGTTTTTCATTTCGGCCTTGTCATCCTGTTTTGCAGACATGACCGGAAAAAGCACGCTGTCGATGGAGGTATTGACATTGGCAACGATCAAATTCGGGACATTTCTGCCGCGGTTATAGTAGGCCAGGTCATCCGAGGAATACAGCTTGCCTATGATCAGCTGGCGAATATTGCTGTATACTGTCATCAGAAGGTTAGAGACAAGCAATTTCCACCCATAAGAAAAAAGCGAAGCCACTCTCTTTATGGAAAATATCCACCGCGGCCGCCACTTTACAGTGATCCAAATCAAAATCGTATCAATGATCCCGTTGATCAAGGTCTGTGCAATCAGCGACCAGACTCCAAAGCCGTGCAGCGCCATTACGATCCCCACAACGGCCGAAATGATCGTACCGATCAGCGTCGTGAAAAAGAATTTCTTAAACTGCAACGTGCGGGAAACATATGCCTGCTGTACATTTTGTACACCCGATATCAAAATCGTGACGCTCATCACCCGGATCATTGGCGTAAGGGCATCATTGCGATAAAAGGAAGCAATATAGGGTGCCACTAAAAACACGCCCGCATAAATGCACGCGCAAAAGACCACGTTGAAATAAAATACCGAAGAAAAATCCAGGTCATCCGCGTCTTTCTTCTGGATTAGCGCATTTCCCAAGCCACCGTCCACAAAGACCTGCAAAATAGCCAAAAAGGTTGTGATCAGCGCCACCTCTCCATAGGCGGACGGTTCCAATATTCTGGCTAAAATGACAGATAATACAAAGCCGATCAATTGCGCCCCTACGCGCTCGGCAAAACGCCATATAATGTTACTGAAAACTTTCTGCTTCATTTTTATAGCTACTTCTCATCTGCAAAATTTGTATTTTGAGCAGGGCCTTATCCTTCGGTCTTTTATTCATTGATGCAAGTACCCTGGCCGAAACCATTCGCCAGAATCCAGCACAAATGTTCTATTCTGCCGAAGCGTAATCCCCATTTGCTGCATTTCGAGCTGTCGCCTTCACCATCACATTCCCTTTGCCTGTTTGCGCTTTATTTTCGACATCAGCCTATGCCATGTTTTATCCATTACGCACAGCATCAACTGCCGCGTATGCCCATACAGTTTAAATCTGTAACGAAATACCCGCAGTCCATTCTTCGCTCTTTTGTTCTGCGGTTCGCTCTGGCTCAGATCGTATAAAAAGAAATCCTCGCCCGGCATATCGTAAACCGCATTCATTTCCTGCGGCCTCAGCTCCATGCCAAACGTTTTAACGCACCGATAAGGCAGCCGCCGTGTCGTCAGCACATAGCGCTTTCCCATATAGCCTTTTCTAAAGCCATACAGATCGATACAGATATCCTTTACGTCGATTCCCGCAATTTGCCCTTCACAAAACACTCTTTCAAAAAATGCATCGTATTTTACAGCATCTGCATCATCCAAAGAAGGCAGGCAATATTCCTTTTTGGAGGTTGCCAGCATAGGCACTTGAAGATGGCTATCCTGCTCCCAGCAATGCTCTCCTATATCCGAAAAACATGTGCTGAGCGCTTTATAGGGGTATACAAAATATTTATCGGTTTCGATGCAATACTTGATATGATATTTCAACCACGAGGTCTTTGGCCAACTAGTAACATCATACGGGATGTTTTCCTGCGGTTCAGGCTCCTCTTTATGTTTCTCATACCACGCGGCAAAGGCCAGCCATTGGTCTTTCATCCAGATCTGCCCCCAGGATTGAGCAAACTGCAAAAAATATGCATCATATTGCGAAAAAGCAGGCTCAAAAGGCACACTTACATGAACATTCCAAAGGTGATTGTATAGGGATATTCCGGCGATTCTTGGATCAGAGCCGTACTTTTCCACCGCGTTCTTCATGTATTGATAAAAGCCCACTGATGCCACAACATCATCTTCAAAAACGGCCAGTGCATCATACCCTATCACTAAGTTTCCACAATGAAGAATGTGATTTTTAAGTCCTTGCCGCTCGGAATAAGTAATTACTCTTTTGGGCCCATGTGTCCAAAGGAAAGAATTGGCGACATTCTCTACAGCATCTGTTCCACTGTTATCAATACTGATGATCAATGTAACATCATCTGTTCCATAACAAGCTCCTTGGAGTGATTTGAGAAGCCTCTGCATCTTATCAGCTCTATTATATCCAATTGCAATCAGTGCATACTTTCCCATAGTTTCAGGTTCCTCTAACTTTTCGCTTCCTCTGATTTTATTTTTTCCATCAACTTTTCTATGTTCTCAAAATAATCCGCATGTTCTTCTATCCATTTTCTATCTTTATTCCACCATTGCAACTCCTCCAAAAAAGCAATCTGCTCTTCTGAAAAGCGGTACCGAATCAATTTAGCGGGTACCCCACCCACGAATGCATAGGGTGGAATATCTTTAGTTACTACTGCGCCTGCTGCTATGATTGCTCCGTTTCCAATCGTAACTCCCTCTATAATTGAGACATTGCTGCCAATCCATACATCATTTCCAATAATTACAGCATACTTTTTTTCCGCATCCGCATAACGAAATTCCTCAAATTTCTGCTTATCCGTATAAGTGAATCCGTATTGTTTTAGTGTTGAGTAAAACGATGGATGAATCGAAGCCCAGCCAGAGGTAGGGTGTTCGCCTCGTATTACTTTAATTCCTGGAGCAAGAGCTGTATATCTACCAATTTTTGTGTCACTGATCCAAGAATCC
>CAZYAX010000009.1:0-14237 GCA_964646195.1 uncultured Faecalibacterium sp.
AATATTTTTTGAAGCTGTTGCAGTCAAGACGGCAGCTCGTTCGTTTTAATAGATAGGAGCCTCGGATGAGATCCGGAATGCGGGCGGTGGGAGAGACGCCGGCTGCGACGGAGAGATTCCCATGGGTATGGCAAGCGCGGGAACCGCCCGCAGAGAGGGGGCCTCGGATACGGCAAAATGACGGCATTGGAATTTACCGCAATGGTGCAGCAGTATCAGGGGCTGGTGTATACGGTATGCCATCAGCTTGTGCCGGACCCGGATACCGCGCAGGATCTGGCGCAGGAGACCTTCCTGGCGGCGTGGCGGGCGATCGACCGCTGCCCACCCGGCTACGAAAAGCAGTGGCTGGCGCGCATCGCGGCCAACAAGGCCAAGGATCACCTGCGCAGCGCCTGGGTGCAGCGGGTGAGCGCGCCGGGCGACGAGGTGCTGGCGCTGGAGGGCGCGCCGCCCGGCAGCGACCCGGAGCTCCGGGCGCTGGAACGGGCCGGCGAGGAGGAGGTGCGGGAGCTGATCCTGCACCTGCGCGAGCCGTACCGCACGCCCTGCCGCCTGTGCCTGCTGGAGGAACACAGCATAGGCGAAGCGGCAAAGCTGTGCGGCCGGCCGGAAAAGACCGTGAGCGCGCAGCTCTACCGCGCCAAACGGATGCTGCGGGAGCAGCTGGAACAACGGGAGAAGGGAGGAGCATGGAATGGAACTGTTTCGAGATGATGGATGTATGACCGACGAAGGGCTGCACGCCCTGCTGGACGGCCGGTTGGATGAGCTGGGCCGCCTGGAAGCAGCCGAGCATCTGGCCTACTGCAACCCCTGTCTGGAGCGCTACACGGCGCTTTTGGCGGGCGCAGCGGTGGAACAGCCGCCGCAGAGCCTGCAAGGGCCGGTGCTGTGCACGGTATGGACCACTGTGATGCAAAACGTCTACGGCCGCATTGCGGTAGCCGGCGTGGCGGCGGTGCTGGCGCTGACCATGTGGCGCGGCGGCGCCTTTGACCTGATCATTACGGGCAGGGAATACCTGACCAGCCGGGCCGGGCAGGACAGTGTGCCGCCAGGCTCCGCCATCAGCACGCTTTGGGAGCATACGGAATCGATCGTGGATAACTCGGTGGGCCGCGTGCTGGACGCCTGGGATACGATGCTGGACGCGGTGTCCCGGCCCGGATCGCCGGACAAAACGCCGGACAAATCTTGAATATGGGGAACTGATCTATGAAAAACGGAATTTTTACCTTTTTGTTTGCCTTTATCCCGGGTGCAGGGCAGATGTACCAGGGGTATATGAAACGGGGGCTGTCGCTCATTTCCATGTTCTGCGTGGGCATTTTGGCGGCCTGCATCATCGAGCCGCTGATTGCGCTGCTGCCTATCGTGTGGATGTACAGCTTTTTCGATACCTTCAACCTCCGCTCCCAGCTTGGCGCGGGCACGGCCCCGGCGGACGACTATATGATCCACATCGAATCGGACGTGCAGCTCAAAAAGCTGCTGTCCAAGAGCCACACGCTGGTGGGCTGGGTTCTTGTGGCGCTGGGCGTGTATGTGCTGTACGACAGCTTTTTGATGTCCATGTTGCGCAATCTGTACTGGCGCTATGAGAGCGTGGTGTTCGGCACGGTGTACCGCTTTTGCGAAAATCTGCCCACCCTGTTTTTATGCATTGCGCTGATCGGCGTGGGCATACGACTGGTGCGCGGCCCCAAGTCCGGCAAAAAGCCGGAGGACGATGTGTGCTATTACGAGCATACGCTGGAGGAGCATAAGGAGGACGGCGATGAAGGCTGAATGGGATGAGCGGGACGGATAAAAGAGAAAAGCGCATCGGGCCGGAAACCACTGGTATGCCGGCCGTGATCGATCCCGAAAACCGAAAAAGAACCGTATAAAACAACAAACAAATTGTAAAAATTCTGCTTGATAATCCTTTTTGTAAATGTTTTTTTTCGCAAAACAGCCCTGCGCTGCCGCTACCGGCAAAGCGCAGGGCTGTTGTATTTGGCTCCCGCGTTCCGTCCAGGAGGTTCAGGGAGCGGAAGATTACTTCGCTTTGGCGATCATCTCAGTGTAGGCCAGGATCAGCGGCCCGACGCCCTTGGCGTCGTTGCACACCACCGGCTCGCTGAAGTAGTAAGCCAGGCTGCCGTCACGGTGGCTCGCGCCACCCAGGCCGGCCACGAGGCAGATGCCGTCCAGCTGCAAGCTGCCGTCCGGGTTCTTGGAAAGGTACTTGTCGCAGGTGCCGTAGAAGGCTTTCTCGGCCCATTCGGTCATGCGGGCGGGCAGCAGGCCCAATCGTACGCCCTTGAGCACTGCGTAGGCGAACAGCGCGGTGCCGCTGGTCTCCAGATAGTTGCCCTCGATGCCGGGTTTGTCCATCACCTGCCAGAACATGCCGGTGGCCTCGTCCTGGAAATTGTGTACGGCCTCGATGGTCTCCTTGAGCATGGCCTGGATGCCGCGGTATTCGTTGTAGAGCTGCTCGTCCATGCGCTCCAGCACGTCCACCATGGCCACCATGAACCAGCCCATGGCCCGCAGCCAGAAGTTGGGGCTGCACCCGGTCACCGGGTCGGCCCAGTACATCTGGCGGCTCTCGTCGTAGCCGTGGTAATACAGGCCGGTCTTTTCGTCCCGCATGAATTTGCGCACGTTCATAAACTGCTTGTAGCTGTCGATGCAGCCCTTCATGCCGTTAAAGCGGGTCTCATACTCCATGTAGAAAGGCTGGGCCATGTAGGTGCCGTCCAGCCACACCTGCCAGGGGTAGATTTTCTTGTGCCAAAAATTGCCGTCCTTCGTGCGCGGGTGGGTGAGCAGCTGGCTGTTGATCACGTCGATGGCCTTGCGGTATTTTTCCTCGCCGAAGATGTCGTACAGGATGAACAGGTTTTTACCCTGGTTGATGTTGTCCAGATTGTACTCCTTGGGGTCAAAGGTCTTGACCGAGCCGTCCGGCTGGACAAAGTAGTCGATGAAATCCTTGGAGAAATCCAGGTATTTTTTGTTGCCGGTGGTGTGGTACAGGCTCAGGCAGGCTGTGATCATGCAGCCGTCGATGTAATTCCACTTGTTGGGCTTTCCGCTGCGCACCTTCTCGATGTTCCACATCGGGGCCTCGGCGCTGGAATTAGCAATCAGATAGTCCACATATTCGCCCAGCAGGGTCAAAATTTCTTGGTGTGTCATGGTTCAATCCTCCTCAAAGCTGCCTACGTTGGCCAGCTGGAGCCGCTCGCCCTCGTAGCCTTCGATTGTTACGTTGTGCAGGTCGATCTTTTCCACGTTTTGTGCGTAGAGCGCCAGCTTTTTCACCGGCGGGCGGCCGTCCGCCATGGCGGCCTGGCCGGCCTCGGCATTCTCGGCAAAACGGATGGACACGTCGTGCATGGAGACGCGCCCGATGGGCATCTCGGGCAGGCCGTCAAAGTAGCAGCCCGCGTACTCGGCATCGGTGGCGCAGATATTCTCCATGGTCAAGCTGCCCAGCCTGGGGGTGTATTCGTCCACGGGCAGGGCCACGCGGCTCTGCACAAAATCGCTGTGGCCGTCCGGGTCGCAGAAATAGAACATATTGATGACGAACGGCGCTTTGACGCCCCGCATCTCCACGTTGCGGAATACCAGCCCGTCGATCACAGCAGTATTGCCGCGCCCGCGCCGGGTCTTGACCCGCAGGCCGCGGTCGGTGTGATCCATCAGGCACTGGGTGACCACCATGTCCTTGACGCCGCCGCTCATCTCGCTGCCGATCACGATGCCGCCGTGGCCCTTGTCCAGCAGGCAGTTGCGGATCACGGTGTGCTCGCAGCTCTTTTTGAGCTTCATGCCCAAAAATACCTTGCTTGCCTTCATGGCGATGCAGTCGTCGCCAACATGGATGTCCACACCGATGATGCGGGTGTTGACGCAGCTCTCCGGGTCGATGCCGTCGGTGTTGGGGCTGTGAGCGTCGTTGCGGATGCGGAAGTCCAGCAGATCCAGATCGCGCGTGAACATCGGGTGGATGGTCCAGGCGTAGCTGTTCTGCACTGTGACGCCGTGCAGTACCACGTTCTCGCTGTCCGTAATGGAGACGGTGCGCGGCCGCCAGGCGATGTTTTTCTTTTTGGGGTTTTGCCACCAGTCGCCGTTCTGCGCGTCGGCGTCCAGTGTGCCCTCGCCGGTGATCACCACGTCCTTGGCCTGGGTCACGTTGAGCAGGCTGGCAAAGCTGTCCAGCGGGTTGCCCTCCCAGCCGGTGAGGTAGTATTCGTCCACCTCGTTCTCACTGGGCAGTACGCCCGGCAGGATGGGGTAGTGGGTGCGGTCGTTATCGCCCAGCAGCACGGCGCCCTTCTCTAGGTAGAGCGTGGTGCCGCTTTTCACAAAGAGGCTGGCCGTGCGGTAGCGCCCGGCGGGCACATACACGGTGCCGCCCGGCGGGCAGGTGGAAAGCGCCGCCTGGAGCTTGCCGGTGTTGTCGGTCACGCCGTCCGGCACGAGGCCGTAGCGCGCGGCATTGACAAAAAAGGTCTCGGCCTGGGTGGCAAAGGCCAGCGTCAGAACCTCACCGCCGGCGCGCACCGTGACAGTGTAGGCCGTGCCGGGCTTGAGGGAATAGAGCGAAAAAACGTTGGTATTGCAGGCGGGGTAGACCTCCCTGCCGTCCAGCAGCACCGAAAAGGGCGCTGCCGGGCGGTAGCACAGGCCGTTTTCCAGCTCAAAAACGGCGCTGCGGGTCATGGAACGGACCAAAGAAAGCTGCATGAAAAATGACCCTCCTTATTTTATTGGATGAAACCCCTTGTTTGGACCGGCCGGTTTATGGTATGATGGATACAACAAGAGGAAAGCGGGGCAATCAGGATGAAAAACGAACGGGAAAAGGGCGGCAGCAAGATCAGCGCCGGGCAGATCAAGGTGGGGGCCCACCAGGAGATCCCCCAGGACGGCAGCACCTGCACGATCGTCTTTATCAAGACCGGCAGCTGCCGCGTTACCAGCAATGGGAACGAGGAGGTAACGCTGAACGCGGGCGGCATCCTGCTGGTGGGCAGCAAGTGCAGCTGCACGATGCAGGCCGTGGGGCACGGCACCTCCGATACCGTGGGCTGCTCCTTTTCCCAGAATGTCCTTCACGAGACCTGCCTCAAGGGGCAGCGGGATTACAGCTACATTTTTGCCGGCACGGAGCCGGTGGCCCTGCACGGCAACGCCCAGATGGGCAACCGCGTGCGCACCCTGCTGGAGATGATGCGCAACGCGCTGCAGGAGCCGGACTGCCCCGACCGGCTGTACCTGGCGCTGGTGCTCCACTACATCGAGCGGGGGTATAACGCCAAGCTGCACGCCGCCGCCCGGCCGCAGAACGATACGGTGGAGCGCATCTGCGCCTATCTTGCAGCCAATTATACCCAGAAGCTCACATTGTCGGAGGTGGCGGCGCAGTTTTACCTTTCGCCCTATTACCTCAGCCGCCTGTTCCGCCGTGTGACGGGGCAGTCTATCGTGGATTACATCAACAACCAGCGCATCGAGGCGGCGCAGCACCTGCTGGAGGAGACCACCCTTAGCATCAACGCGGTGGCGGAGCAGACGGGCTTTTCGACGGCAGCCCACTTCCGGCGGGTGTTCCGCGAGCTGCTGGGCGTGGGCCCGCAGCAGTACCGCAAGGACCACCGCAGCCACCCGGCATAAGGCGGGAAGCACGGCAGACGCCGCCCTGCAAAGGGAGGCGAATCCAGCAGGAAAAAGCCGCTCGGCCGATCCCGGTTAACCATCCCGGCTAAAAAACAAAGCCCCCTGTACCATAGAAAGGAGATGGCACAGGGGGTTTGTTGCTTCAGTATGGACGAAGAACAGCGGACAGACGATGGGGCTTAGCCCTTGACCGCACCGGCGGAAATACCTTCGACGAACTGATCCTGTGCACAGAAGAATACGATCAGCTGCGGCAGGATGGAGATCAGGGACAGGGCCAGGATACGGTTCCAGGAGAAGCCTGAATCACCGTCCATGGACAGCTTGACGAACAGGGACATCGGGTACTTGGCCGGGGTAGAGACGTAGAGCAGCGGGCCCATGAAGTCGTTGCAGCTCCACATGAACTGGAACAGTGCGCAGGAAACCAGCGCGGGACCCAGCATGGGCACGATGACCTTGTACAGCGTCTGGAAGGAGGAGCAGCCGTCAATGGAAGCAGCCTCGTCCAGATCGCGCGGGACATTGCGCATGAACTGTATCAGCTGATACACGAAATAAGTCTCGGTGGCAAAGGCACAGTGAACCCAAATCGCCAGATAGAACGGGCTGTTGATCCAGCCGAACTTGTTGTACAGCAAAAACTGTGGCACATTCAGCACGACCTGCGGCAGGAACAGGGTGGACAACATGATGCCGAACAGGATCTTACGGCCGGGGAACTCGAACCGGCCGAAGCCGTAGGCGGCGATGCAAGAGGACACGACCGTGAAGAACACCTTAGGCAGAACGTAGCAGTAGGTGTTGAACATAGCGCGCAGGATGTTGATGGAGCCGCCGTAGTTGCTCAGGGCGTTTTTATAGCCCTCCAGCGTGGGATTTTTGACCCATAGGCCGATGCCGGCGAAGATCTCGCTGTTATCCTTAAAGGTAGCGCTGATCATCCACAATAGCGGATAAATCATGATGATGCCGACCAAGATCAGGACGAAATACTTGAAAAAGGTCGCAATGCGGTTTGCTGCTTTCATTCCCATAATTATTTCACCTTACCTTTCGTCGGAGTAGTAGACCCACTTCTTCTGGCTGGTAAACGCGATGATCGTGAGTACGCAGACGACCACGAACATGATCCAGGCCAGAGCGGAGGCCATACCCATTTGGTTGGACTTGAAGGCGTAGTTATAAACCAGAATGGAAATCAGGGTAGTGGAATTGCGCGGGCCGCCGTTGGTGATAATGAACGGGCCATTAAATTCCTGGAAGGCCTGGCAGATCTGTGTGACCAGGTTGTAGAAAATAATGGGGGTAATCATCGGGACGGTAATGGAGAAGAACTGACGCCATTTGCCCGCACCATCAATGGTGGCGGCCTCATAGAGGTCGGCGGGCACGCCCTTCAGCGCGGCCAGGAACAAAACCATGGCGGAGCCGAACTGCCAGATGCGCAGGAAGCAGATGATCCACAGCGCATAATTGGGGTCGGACAGCCAGGACGGACCCTGGAAGTGGCCGAAGGTGATGTAACGGATGAGGGTGTTGACCAGACCGTCGTCACGGAAGACAGCCTTCCACAGAACAGCGATGGCCACCGAGCCGCCCAGGATGGACGGGATGTAGTACACCGTGCGGAACAGGTTGACACAGGCGATCTTGAAGTTGAGGATGTAGGCGATGAACAGCGCGAAGATCAGCTTGAGGGGCACGGTGATGAAGGAATACTGGAAGGTGGTGATCAGCGCCTTGGTGATGCGTTCGGTGGTGAAGGCGGTCACATAGTTCATGATGCCGTACTGGCTGATGCCGGAGAAAAAGTTCATGTCGGTGAAGCTGTAGAACAGCGACTGGCCGAAGGGGATCAGTTTAAACACCGTAAAACCGATAATCCAGGGAATCAGGTAAAATAAACCCTGCCATTTGTCGCACCATTTCTGGAACGGAGTGCGCCCCACGACGGGCGCGTCATTTTCTTTCATTCGGATTCCTCCTTTTGAAAATGTTTCTCACAAATCTGGCATAAATCCACGAAAGAAACCAACAATCTGAAAAAGTATTGGTATATTAGTTTTCAGAAAAGAGGAGACACCAGCTTTTTGAGTAAATCAGGTGCCTCCTCAGACACTCATTTCGCGGATCTTACTGCCCTTACAAAGGGGAACGCAGCGGAGCGGAAACAATCAGACCGTGTAGCCGGCCGCAGCCATGCCGTCCAGCAGGGTATCGACAACGTCCGCACCGCTGACATTGTCGTAGTCAACGGCATCGAACACATCCTGGTAAACGCCCGGAGTGCCCTTCAGGTCGGTGTGCTCAAACAGCGGGTCGAGCTGGTTGGAAACGAACGCCATGACCTTGCCGTTGGCCTCGGCCACCAGTTCGTCCACGGCGCCTGCGGCCTGCGCAGCGGCCAAGCCGGACTTAGAGGCGGGGATGCCGCACTCGCTGCCCATGATGGCGGCGCCCTCTTCCTCGTTGAGGATGAAGTTGATCAGCATGGCAGCCTCGGCGGGGTTCTTGCAGGTCTTGGTGATAGCCAGGCCCATGGAAACCTTGGAGAAGCCGCCGTTGTAATCGCCGAACTTGATCTCCTCGCCCACGGTAAAGCCGTCCTTGTTTTCCTCGTCCAGCGCATCGGCGTACTTGGAAGCGGAGGAATCCCACTCGAAGATACCGGCGATCTTGCCTCCGATCCACTCGGCAGACTGGTGCGCGGCGGTGTCGCCGTTGGAGCCGTAGTAGGTGGGCAGGCTCATGAGGACATGGTTCTCCACCAGCATCTTGATGAAGTCGATGCCTTCGGCGATCTCATCGGCGCTGTAATTCAGCGTGGAGGTGGAGGGGTCAGCCCAGTCCTTACCGTACTTGGACTCCAGATAGAACACGGCCAGGATCATACGGTCGTAGGCGCCCAGGTGCAGGGGATAATAATCATCGCCCAGCTTCTCCTGGAAGGCCTTGCCGGCGGCCAGCAGGTCTTCCTCGGTCTTGGGTACTTCGGTGATGCCGGCCTTCTCAAAGGTCTTCATGTTCCAGTAGAAGATACGGCCGGTCATGGCGACGGGCACGCACTGCTGCGCATTGGCCACGGTGCAGGCAGCCAGAGCGTTGGCATCGTACTGGGTCAGATCCAGATAATCGGTGACGGAGTTCAAATCCACAAAGGTCTGGCCGCTGGCGGAATAGTTGAACAGCCAGTTCCAGTTCACCTGGCAGACATCCTCGGCCACGCCGCCGGCAAACTTGGTGGACATGGTGTCCTCCCAGCCGGACCATGCGGCGAAGGTGGGGTTGACGGTGATGGTGGGGTTCTTGGCGGTAAAGGCGTTGAGCGCGTTCTGATAAGCCTCATGGCGGGAGTCGCCGCCCCACCAGCTCATGGTCAGGGTGACGGGCTCGCTGGACGGGCCGGCCACAGAGGCGGTAGACGCGGTAGAAGCAGCTGTGCTGGAGCTGCCGCCACAGGCAGCCAACAGACCGGCAGCGCCAACAGCACCGGTGACCTTCAGAAAGTCACGACGAGAAATTGCTTTGCTCATTTTTTTTCTCCTCCTAATTGGAAAAACATGGGTAAATTCCGGAGAGCTTTGATCCACTCCGTTGTATACAATTATGATAACAAAAGGCACAGCAAAAAGAAAGACACAAATTGTGGTTTGAAACCGAAAAACGAACAAATATTGCTGTGATGGAAAAGGCGCTTTTGACCGGATTGGCGAATTGGATAAAGTTGGGGTAAAAAATTGTGCAACTTGCATACTTGAACGTTTTGCACAGAAAAAAGTAGAAACTTGCGCGCGGAACATTGAATTTTGTGAAAAAAAGGCGGAGATTTCCGCGTGCCGGTGCAGCGGAAAAAAGCCTGTGCGTTGTGTGCGGACAGAATAGCCCACCCCAAAGGCAGAGCGCAAAATAAGCGCGCCCGCCCGGCAAAGGGGCAGACGCGCTGCAAAAAGCAAAATATGTACGGTGACTTTCAGGTTTGGCCGCGCCGGGCAAAAAACGCGCGCCTCTCGCGGAAGTAGCACTGGGGGCACATGCTCACATACTGCACGTTGTTTTGCTGGTCGATGGCGATCTGCGCGCCCTCGAACACGAACTGCCCGTTGACGCGGCGGGCGTTGCAGGTGGCCTTGCGCCCACAGGTGCAGATGGTCTTCATCTCCTCGATGGTGTGGGCCAGCTCCAAAAGGCGGGTGGAGCCGGGGAAACCCTTGAGCGAAAAATCCGACCGCAGGCCGTAGCAGATCACCGGCACGTTCAGATCCACCGTGACCAGAAAGAGCTGGTCGGCCTGCTCGGGGGTCAGAAACTGGCTCTCGTCGCACAGCACGCAGGCCAGCGGCCGGCTGTGGGCGGCCAGATCCTCCTGAACGGTGCGGAACACGTCCAATTGGGGGCCTACCAGTACGTCCGCCTTGCGCGTGACGCCCAGCCGGCTCACCAGCTGGCCGCCGCCTTTGGTATCCACCTGCGGCTTGAGGATGAGCACCCGCATCCCCTGCTCCTCGTAGTTGTGGGCCACCTGCATCAGGGCGGTGCTCTTGCCGCTGTTCATTGCGCCGTAACGGAAATACAGTTTCGCCATGCTGTGGGGCCCTCCTTATTGATTGCGCAGGCGGAAGCCCAGGCTCATCAGGCTGTCGCCCAGGTGTACGTTCTCCACAATCACCTCGGGGTAAGGCACCGAGAGGTCGTAGTGGGAAAAATTCCAGAAGCCCTGGATGCCCAGCGCCACCAGGCGGCCGCTCAGCTCCTCGGCCCCGGCGCGCGGCACGCACAGAACCGCCACCATGGGATGGTTTTCGGCGCAAAAGGCCTCCAGCTCGTCGATGTGGCGGATCTGGATGCCGCTGATGGTCTTACCGACCTCATCGGGGCTCACGTCGAACGCGGCGATCAGGCGGTAGCCGTTGGTGTCGGTGGTAATAAAGCGGCTCATGGTCTTGCCCAGGCGGCCGCAGCCCAGCAGGATGGCAGGCAGCCGCTCGCCGTTGCCGAACAGAAGGCTCTCGAGGATGACGATGAGGTTATCAACCGAGTAGCCGATGCCCTGACGGCCGTTCACATCGCCCAGGCAGTTGAAGTCCTGCCGCACCTGGGAGGCGGTGGTACCCAACTGGGTGGCAAGCTCACGGGAGGAAATACTGGTAACGCCGGCGGCCTTGAGGCTGCGCAGATAGCGGTAATATTTAGGCAGCCGTTTGATTACAGGGAGGGATGCCTTGCTGGGGGTGGTCATAGATACGACTCCTTCTTTGTGCATACACATAAAAATATATCCAATATATTAGTATACATTCCATAAAACAAATGTCAAAGGGGTTTCCACAAATTTTTAAAAAATCATTTTAATTTTTGTTGATTTTCTGGCAAGCACGGCCCGGCCGGACGGATAACCGGCCCCTCGCGGGGTATGCTAAGGGGAGGAAGGAGCGAGATACTATGAACCGTAATCAAACCGCCGCGCAGCCCGGCACCGATGAGCTGGATGCGCGCCGCGCCGAAAAGGAAGACATCGAGGATCTGGGCGTGATCTACCGCACCCGCGGGCTGCACGCCATCCACTGCCTCACCGTGGTGGGCCAGATCGAGGGCCATGTGGACGCGCCCCAGGGCCAGAAAACCACCAAATACGAGCATGTGATCCCCCAGCTGGTGGCCGTGCAGGAGGACCCCCAGATCGAGGGCCTGCTGGTGCTGCTCA
This sequence comes from uncultured Faecalibacterium sp., assembly GCA_964646195.1. Classification (GTDB taxonomy): domain Bacteria; phylum Bacillota; class Clostridia; order Oscillospirales; family Ruminococcaceae; genus Faecalibacterium. The sequence goes on from CAZYAX010000009.1 coordinate 11,390, forward strand.
ACACCGTGGGCGGCGACGTGGAGGCCGGCCTTGCGCTGGCCGAGCTGATCGCCAGCGTGTCCAAGCCCAGCGCCGCGCTGGTGTTGGGCGGGGGGCACTCCATCGGCATCCCGCTGGCAGTGAGCGCGCGGCGCAGCTTTATCGTACCCACTGCCACCATGACCGTGCATCCGGTGCGCCATTCGGGCATGATCTTGGGTGTGCCGCAGACCATGCGCTGGTTTGAGCAGATGCAGGAGCGTATCACCGGCTTTGTGGCCGGGCACAGCGGCATCACCGAGCAGCGCTTTACCGAGCTGATGATGCACACCGGCGAGCTGGTCATGGACGTGGGCACCATGCTGGACGGCCGCCGCGCGGTGAAGGAGCGGCTGATCGACGAGCTGGGCGGCCTGGCCGAAGCCATGAACTGGCTTTATCGGGAAATCGAGGCGGAAAAGGACGCAAAAAGCTGAAACGCCTCCCGCATGGTTTGCCATTTTGCCTGCACCGTGGTACAATAATACACAGATCGAGGAAGGGAACGGTAAGGCAAAGTATGGCAACGAAGAAGAAAAAAGCAACCGGCCGGTCCAACCGCGCCGATGATATTACGACCAGCATCGTGACCCTGTTTCTGGGCGTGATGCTGGTTGTTATGGCGTTTGTAGAGGGCGCTTCGGTCTGGAGGATGGCGCACAACGTGCTGTTTGGGCTGTTCGGCTGCGGCAGCTATGTGCTGGGGGTGGCGCTGTGCTATTTTGCGGTGCTTCTGGCGCGGGGCAAGGGGGTGGCCTCCCATGCCCTCAAACTGCTGCTGGGGCTGCTGTTTGCCTGCGGCACGGTCATCGTTTTTTCGGACATCCAGCCGGAGGGGCTGCCGCTGTTTGAACTGGTGGCGGCCTGCTACCGCAACGGTCGGGACGCCTGGCTGGGCGGCGGCGCGCTGGGTGCAGTGTTCGGCGGCACATTGCTGGCGCTGTGCGGGCGGCCGGTGGCCAACATTCTGGTGGTGGCGCTCACGCTGTGCGCGGGGCTGTTTATTTTTAATGTAACGCCTGCCGACGTGTGGCAGTGGTGCCAGGCGGCCTTTGGCGTGGTGCAGGAGCACGGCGCGGCGGCCTACCAGGAGGGACGCGCCCGCCGCGAGGAGCGGCGCGCCGAGCGCCAGGCCGCGAGGGAAGAGCGGCGCGAGGCGGAGCAGACCCTCGCTGAAGAAGCGGACGAGGAAGAGGCCGGGTCCCGCCGCGGTATGCCCGGGTGGCTGGGCAGCGTGCTGGGCCGGGGCAAGCTGCCCGCCCGCGAGGAGGAGGGGCAGCCCGAGCCGGCGGAGCCGGCTCCCGCAGGGCAGGCAGAGCCCGCATCCCGTACTTACACGGCGGCTGCGGCAGGCCAGCCGCGCTCTGCCATCGACATCGACCTGGGGCCGGATCACATCACCGTAACGGACGGAGGCAGCGAGCCGATCGAGCCCATCATCGTGGGGCCCGGCGGCACCTTCGGGATGGACGCGCTGGGCCGGGTGCGGCCTGGCGCCCCGGACCGGGAGGCGGCCCCTGCGCAAAAGACAGCCCCGGCACAGGAGACCACGGCGGCCTCCTTCTTTGGCGGTAAGACGCCGGAGCCGGCGGCGCCTGCTCCGGAAGAGGACGGGCCTGCCTCCGATTTTGATCTGCCCGTGATGCCTGCGCCTGCCGCAGAGCAGCCGGCTCCGATCCGCGTGAGCGCGGAAAACGCCGTGGCCTTCCGCAGCGAGCCGGACGAGGACGGCTGGATCAGCATTACGGCGGAGCCCATCGACGCGGGGGACATCAACTCACTGGTGGAGGCGGCCATGGAAAAGCCGCAGGCCTCCGAGCAGGCAGCGGCCGCCGCGCCCATCCAGGAGGAGCCGCCCGCCCCGCCGGTGCAGCATTATAAATATCCGCCGGTGGACTTGTTTGACCAGCCCAGAGAGGAGGCGGATGAAAACGCCCAGGCTGAGCTGAAGGCCAACGCCCAAAAGCTGGTGGAGACGCTGGAGAGCTTTGGCGTAAAGACCCGCGTGCTGGATATTTCCCGCGGGCCGTCGGTCACGCGGTATGAGGTGCAGCCGATGGCGGGCGTGAAAATCAGCCGCATCACCTCGCTGGCGGACGACATCGCGCTGAATCTGGCCGTGGCGGACGTGCGCATGGAAGCGCCCATCCCCGGCAAGCCGGCCGTGGGCATCGAGGTGCCCAACCGCAAGAGCACGCCGGTGAGCATCCGCAGCATTCTGGAGAGCCAGAGCTTTGCCCACATGACCTCGCCTCTCACGCTGGCGCTGGGCAAGGACATTGCCGGCGTGGCGCAGGTGGCCGACCTGTGCCGTATGCCGCACCTGCTCATCGCGGGCAGCACGGGCAGCGGCAAGTCGGTGTGTGTCAACAGCATCATTATGAGCATTTTGTACCGGTCCAGCCCGGAGGACGTCAAGCTCATCCTCATCGACCCCAAGGTGGTAGAGCTGGCCGAGTACAACGGCATTCCCCATCTGCTGATGCCGGTGGTCACCGAGCCGCGCAAGGCGGCGGGCGCGCTGGCCTCGGCGGTGGGCGAGATGGAGCGGCGCTACCACCTGTTTGCGGAGTACGGCGTGCGCGATATCAAAACCTTTAATAAAATGGCGGCGGAGAACCCGGGCGTGGAGAAGCTGCCCTATATCGCGATCATCATCGACGAGCTGGCCGACCTGATGATGGTGGTGGGCAAGGATGTGGAGGATTCGATCTGCCGCATCGCGCAGAAGGCCCGCGCCGCCGGCATGCACCTGATCGTAGCCACCCAGCGCCCTAGCGTGGACGTGATCACGGGCCTGATCAAGGCCAACATCCCCAGCCGCATCGCG